>JACMKW010000350.1 GCA_014379885.1 Rhizobacter sp. | reverse complement strand
GGCCGCCAGGCAGGCCTTGCAGGCCGCGCTGGGCGAGGACGCCCAGCTCTTCGCCAGGCATATCTCGTCCTCAGGACGAGATATGTCCAGGCTCAGCCCCTCGGGGGCAGGAGCGAAGCGACTGGGGGGCTCAATCAAACACGTCGCGTGGTTTCGCGCACGATCAACTCCAGTGGCGGCAACACGATCTCTTCACTCGGGTGGCCCATCAAGTTCAGCAGCGCATGCGCCGCGAACAAACCCATCTCGTAGATCGGCTGGCGCACCGTGGTGATCGGCGGTGTCAGGTAGGCCGCGGCCGGCAGGTCATCCACCCCGACCAGTGACAGGTCGTCGGGCACGCGAATGCCCCGGCGGTACATCGCCACGCGCGCACCGAACGCCGTCTGGTCGTTGGCGGCGAACACGGCGGTGAACGGTTGGCCGCTGTCGAGCAGGCGGTTCATGGCCAACAGGCCCCCGCTCTCCAGGAAGTCGCCTTGCACGATGAGCTCGGGCGCCACGTTCAGGCCCGACTCGCGGTGCGCCCGGTGGTAGCCGGCCAGGCGCTCGGTCGCGTCGGTGTGGTCTGGCGGCCCTGCAATGTGGGCAATGCGCTTGTGGCCCAGGCTGATGAGGTGGCGCGTGGCGAGGTGGCCGCCATGCTCCTGGTCTAGCGCACGTGCCCGCACGTTAGGGGCTTCGAGCTTGCGCCCGGTCACCACGATGGGTTGGTGGCGTGCGAACTCGATGATCTGCGCGTCAGTCAGGTGGCCGGTCAGGATCACCAGGCCGTCGATGCGGCGTGCCAGCAGCAGGCGAATGCGCTCGGCCTCTTCTTTCGCGTTCCAGTGCCCGCTCACGATGATGGGCGCGTAGCCGCTGCCGGCCAGGCCTTCTTCGATGCCGCGCATGGCGCGGTTGAAGAACGGGCTTTCAATGTCTTGCGTCAGGATGCCCACCGTCATCGTGGTGCCCGTCTTCAGGCTGCGTGCGAACAGGTTGGGCTTGAAATCGAGCTGGCGGATTGCGTTTTCCACTGCGGTGCGCTTGTCGGAGGCCACCCGCGCCGTGCCGTTCAAGATGCGCGACACGGTGGCGGGCGAGACGCCGGCCACGCGGGCCACGTCGAGCAGTGTCACCGTCTCGGGAAGGGCTTGGGGGGCATCGCTGCCGCGGTCGTCGGAAGAGGTCACTGCGGGAGTCGCTACGAAGGTGAGGCGAGGTCTGAAAGGCGATTCGGTGGGGGCTTGCCCGGATTTTGCATGGTGGCGCGGCCATGATAACGTTTTCAAGGCGAACCTTCGCCCAGTCCCCACCGGAGACGTCTCATGCGCACCTCTTTTGCTGCCCTTGCCGCAGCCTTCGCCCTGGCCGCCACTGGCGCGCAGGCCTGCAACTTCGAGCAACCGCCGCAGGCGCGTGCCGAGAGCTGCAACCGCTTGCTGGCGCGCAGCATCAACTTCGGCAACATGCTCGACCACCCTCGCGAAGGCATGGGCGGCCCGGCCTTGCGCGATGAGTTTGTTGCGCTCACGGCCAAGGCTGGCTTCACGGCCATCCGCTTGCCCATCCGCTGGGATTCGCGCGCCAGCTACCCACCGCCCCATGCCATCGATCCAGCGTTCTTCGAGCGGGTCGACGAGGTGCTGAAGCTGGCGCAAGCCCACGGCCTGGCCGTCATCCTCGACATGCACAACTACGCTTCGATGATGAGCGAGCCTGAGACCGAGCAGGCCCGTTTTGTGGCGGTGTGGAAGCAGGTGGCCGAGCACTACCGCGACGCGCCGGCCACGGTGATGTTCGAGGTGCTCAACGAGCCCAGCCGCGCGCTCACACAAGCTCTGTGGAACCGCGCTCTGGCTGCTGTGCTGCCGGTCATTCGCGCCAGCAACCCGCAGCGCACGCTGATCGTCGGCGGCGCTGACTGGAACAGCCGCCAAATGCTCGCCAGCCTGGCCTTGCCGCGCGAGGACCGCAACCTCATCGCCACCTTCCACTACTACGAGCCGATGGAAGTGACCCACCAGGGCGCCGAGTGGGTGAATGGCGCGAGTGCCTGGCTGGGTACGACCTGGCGCGGCACGCCGACCGAGACGCGGCGCCTGAAAGAAGCTTTCGACGGCGTGGCCGACTGGGCTCGGCGCGAGCAGCGGCCCATCTACCTGGGCGAGTTCGGCGTCTACTCGCGTGCGGACGACGCCACCCGCCTGGCCTGGACGAAAGCCGTGCGCGAGCAGGCCGAAGCGCGTGGTTTCAGCTGGGGTTACTGGGAGCTGGCGTCGAGCTTCGGTGTGTTGGAGCCGCGCTCCTTGCAATGGCGCGAGTCCTTGTTGCGCACCTTGCTACCCAAATAGCCGGGCCCGTACTTTCCCTAGGTTTCCCACCTTTTCGGGTTTCCCGTGTTGACACCCGCCAAGCCGGGCGATGAAATACGCCTCATCGTGAAATCGATTTCACAAGAAATCGAATTACGGCCAAGCCAGACCAGCGCAGTGCTGCCCACAAGGGTGAATCAACCCTTATAGGCAGCTTTACACCGGGCTGGCATTCCCGGTGGAGCATGTGATGAAGTTACACGTGCGCTCATTTGTGAAAACGATGTCAGAAATAGCATCGACCCATACGTCCAGAATGACGAGGAGACACCCATGAAGAACCTGATCAAACCCCTGATGCTGGCCGTGGCCACCCTGGTGGCGGCTCTGGCCACCACGGGCGCCCACGCCCAAACCACGACCACCCTCACCGTGGCCTCGTTCCCCGACTTCGACCGTGCCGTCAAAGCCGCCATCCCGCTGTACAAGAAGCTGCACCCCGAGGTGGAGATCAAGTTGGCCAGCCTGGCCTACGCCGACCACCACACCGCGATGACCACGGCGCTGGCCACCGGCGCCAACCTGCCCGACGTGATGGCCGTCGACAACGGCTTCATCGGCAAGTTCGCCGAATCGGGCGGCCTTGAAGACCTCGGCAAGGCGCCGTATAACGCGCTGCAACACCGCGCCAAGCTCGCCAAGTTCACCATCCCGCAAGGCATGAGCGGCACTGGCGCACTGGCCGGCATGCCGGCCGACATCGGCCCGGGCGCGATGTTCTATCGCAAGGACCTGACCGACAAGGCGGGTGTGACGGACGCCGATCTCACCAAGAGCTGGGAGTCGTACATCGAGGCCGGCAAGAAAGTGAAAGCCGCCACCGGCGCCTACATGCTGGGCAACGCGGTCGACATCAAGGACATCTACATCCGCTCCGGCCTGAAAGACGGCGAAGGCATTTACTTCGACAAGAAGGGCGCACCGCTGGTCACCACGCCGCGCTTCCAGAAGGCCTTCGAGCTCGCCAAGGCCGCACGTGTGGCAGGCATCGACGGCAAGATCAACGCCTGGTCGCCCGAGTGGAGCGAAGGCTTCAAGCGCGACAAGATTGCCTCGCAAATGATGGGTGCCTGGCTGGCCGGCCACCTCAACAACTGGCTCGCCACCGACTCCAAAGGCAAGTGGCGCTCGGCGCAATTGCCCAACGGTGCCTTCGGTTATTGGGGTGGCTCGTTCTATGCCATTCCGAAGAAGGCACAGAACAAGGCCGCGGCCTGGGAGTTCATCCAGTTCATGAGTTTGAACAAGGAAATGCAGCTCGAAGCCTTCCGCAAGCTCGATGCTTTCCCGGCGCTGGTGGACGCGCAGAACGACCCCTTCCTCGATGAACCCATCGAGTACCTGGGTGGCCAGAAGGCACGCCAGCTGTGGAAGGTGGCGGCTGACAAGATCCAGGCGATTGCCGTCGACAAGTACGACCCTGTTGCCAACGACGTGGTCAACGCCGAGCTCGACAAGGTGCTGGAGCAGGGCAAGGACATCAAGACCGCCCTGGCCGACGCGCAAGCGCAGTTGAAGAAGCGCGTTCGCCGCTGATCAAGAGGCGGTCGGTCATCCCGGCGAAAGCCGGGATCCACCGATGACAAGAGCACCGTCGCTCGCTGGCTCCCCGCGGCCGTCGTGCTGTGGATCCCGACGTGCGTCGGGATGACACAGGCAAGTTCCGAGACCCAGAAAGCCGTTGAAGCACCATCATGCAGGCCATGTCTGAACCTCTGACCCCGCAAGCGCCCATCAGCGCCGTGGCTCACCCGCCGCGGCGCAAGAAGCGCCTGAGCTTTCGCGACGTGGCGCCCTACGTGTTCATCAGCCCGTTCTTCGTGCTGTTCTGCGTGTTCGGCCTGTTCCCGTTGTTGTTCTCCATCTACCTGTCGTTCCACCGCTGGGAGCCGGCGGCCGGCCTTGCGGCCATGAACTGGGTGGGCCTGGAAAACTACATCTACGTCATCACCAACGACGACTGGTTCCACAAGTCGCTCTACAACACGATCTGGATGGCGCTCGTCTCGGGTGTGCCGCAGCACGCGGTGGCGCTGCCGCTTGCGTACTTCTTGCACCGCGGTTTCGGCCGCTGGCGCAACGCGGTCACGGGCATCTACTTCCTGCCCTTCATCACCTCCAGCGTCGCCATCTCGCTGGTGTTCTCAACTCTTTTCTCGCGTGATTTCGGTGTGGTCAACGCCACCATCACTTCGCTGGCGCAGTGGCCGGTCTTCAGCTGGTTCCTGTCGACGCTCCCCATCGACTGGGGCCAGCCGCAGTACACCAAATGGATGATCTCCTTCGTGGTGTTCTGGCGCTACGTCGGCTGGAACACCGTGCTCTACCTGTCGGCCATCCAGACCATTCCGAAAGACCTGTTCGAAGCCGCCACCATGGATGGCGCCAAGCCCGGCCAGCAGTTCCGACACTTGGTGCTGCCGCTGCTGCGGCCGATGATCTTCTTTGCCGTCACGCTCACCATCATCGGCAACCTGCAGCTGTTCGAAGAGCCTTTCATCTTGACCGGTGGCACCGGCGGGCTCGACCAGGCCGGCAAGACGGCGGCGATGCACATGTACGCCACCGCCTTCATCGACGGTGACTTCGGCACCGCCTCGAGCATCGCCTGGCTGCTGTTCATGCTGATCGCTGCCATGACCTGGCTCAACAACCGCGTGCTGGGCCAACGCGAAGAACGCTCGTCATGAACGCAATCCTGAGCACCGCCTCGCACACGCGCAACGCCAAACGGGTTGGCATGAGCCAGCTCATTGCTTACGCCATCGTGCTGGGCGGCGCGCTGATCATGCTGGCGCCGTTCTATGTCATGTTCGTGTTTGCCACGCATTCCGACCGCGAGATCCTCTCGCTGCCGCCACCCGTGTGGTTCGGCAGCGCGTTCCTTGACAACGTGCAGCTGCTGCTCGTGCGTCTGCCCTATTTCTGGCACAACCTGAGCTGGAGCCTGTACGTGGCGCTGGCCGTCACCGCTGCCAACCTGCTGCTGTGTTCGCTCGCGGGTTATGCGTTCGCGATGTTCGAGTTCCGCTACAAGAAGCAGCTGTTCGTGTTCGTGATGGGCACCATGCTGCTGCCGAGCTTCGTGGGCATGATCCCCACCGCACTCACCATGAGCTGGCTCGGCTGGATGAACCAGCCCAAGGCACTGATCGTGCCCGCGGCCTGCGGCGCACTGGGCATTTTCATGATGCGCCAGTACATCGCCTCGGCCATTCCGCGTGACCTGCTTGACGCCGCACGCATCGACGGCTGCGGCGAGTTCGGCATCTACTTTCGCATCGTGCTGCCGCTCATCGGGCCGGCGTTGGGCACGCTGGGTCTCGTGACCTTCATCGGCTCCTGGAACAACTTCATGGGCCCGCTGATCGTGATGCGCGACATGGAGATGTACACCGTGCCGCTCGCGCTTCGCTCGTTGCAGGGCACGGGACAAACGCCCTGGGGCGCCATCTGCGCGGGTTCGTCCATCGCGGTGCTGCCGCTGCTCGTGATTTTTGCGCTGGCCTCGCGCCGCCTCATCGAAGGTTTGACCGCTGGTGCGGTCAAGACCTGAACCCCTCTTCAATCAAATCAGCATTCAAGGACTCGACGCGTGACTCAGCAGAAATTTCCTGCCGGCTTTGTGTGGGGCGTCGCTACCAGCGCCTACCAGATCGAAGGTGCGGCCAACGAAGACGGCCGCGGCAAGTCGATCTGGGACACCTTCTCGCACACCCCCGGCAACACCTTCCAGGGGCACACCGGCGACGTGGCCTGCGACCACTACCACCGCTACGCGCAAGACATTGAGCTGATCGCCGGCCTGGGCGTTGACGCCTACCGCTTTTCGATCGCTTGGCCACGCGTGCAGCCCACCGGCAAGGGCGCTTGGAATACGAAGGGGCTGGACTTCTACGACCGCCTGGTCGATGGCCTTCTGGCCAAGGGCATTGCGCCACACGCCACGCTTTACCACTGGGATTTGCCGCAAGCGCTGCAAGACGAGGGCGGCTGGGGCGCACGCGACACCACCGACCGTTTTGCCGACTACGCCGAAGTGATGGGCCGGCGCCTGGGCGACCGCCTGGCCACGCTGTGCACGCACAACGAACCCTGGTGCACCGCGCAGCTGGGCCACCGCATCGGCCAGTTCGCACCCGGCGCGCGCGATCCGCAGCTTGCGGTTCAAGTGGCGCACCACCTGCTGCTCTCGCACGGCAAGGCGTTGCTCGCGCTGCGTGCCAGCGGCGTGAAAACGCCGCTTGGCATTGTGCTCAACCAGTCATCGGTCACCCCCGCCACGGCCAGTGCGGCCGACGCCGCCTTGGCCGAGCGCGAATACGCGCTTTTCGTGCGCTGGTTCATGGACCCGATCTTCCTCAAGCGCTATCCCACGGCACCCGGGGTGAGCTTTTATCCGGTCGCTCATGAAAACGATTTCGAGGTGATCGCGCAGCCGCTCGACTTCCTCGGCATCAACTACTACACCCGCATCTGGGCCAGCAGCGAAGAGCCGCCGCGCCCGGCGCCCAACCTGCACGGTGCGAGCGACATGGGCTGGGAGAACTACCCCCAGGGCCTCACCGAGTTGCTGCTGCAGGTGAACCGCGACTACACGCTGCCGCCGGTCTACATCACCGAAAACGGCACCGCCAGTGCCGACGTGTTGGTGAATGGCCGCGTCAACGATGTGCCGCGCATCGAGTACCTGCGCACCCACCTCGACGCCATCCATGCGGCGATGCAAGAGGGCGTCGATGTGCGCGGCTTCTTCTACTGGAGCCTGCTCGACAACTACGAGTGGAACTCGGGCTACGACAAGCGCTTCGGCTTGATTCACGTCGACTACGAAACGCAGGCACGAACGCCGAAAGACAGCGCGGGCTGGTACCGCAGCTTCATTCAAAGGAACAGGTGACATGGCCGCCCTCACGCTGCGCAACATCCACAAGCGCTACGACAACGACGCCGAGGTGATCCGCGGCATCGACCTCGACATCGCCGACGGCGAGTTCAGCGTCTTCGTCGGCCCGTCGGGCTGCGGCAAATCGACGCTGCTGCGCATGATCGCGGGCCTGGAAGACATCACCGAAGGCGACATCCGCATCGGTGGCGACCTCATCAACGACGTGCCGCCAGCCCAGCGAGGCGTGGCCATGGTGTTCCAGAGCTACGCGCTCTACCCGCACATGACGGTGGCCCAGAACATGGGCTTTGCGCTCAAGCTCGCCGGCCAGTCCAAGCATGAAGTGCAGCAGGCCGTGGGCCGCGCTGCCGAGATCTTGCAGATCACGCATTTACTCGCTCGCAAGCCCAAGGCCTTGTCAGGTGGGCAGCGCCAGCGTGTAGCCATCGGCCGGGCCCTGCTCTCCGCACCCCGCCTTGTCCTCATGGACGAACCGCTTGCCAGCCTGGACATGGAGCGCAAGCGGGAGATATTTCCCTACATCGAACAGCTGCAAAAGAAATTCGGCATTCCGGTTATCTTTGTGTCCCATGCCATTGAGGAGGTGGCGC
>JACMKW010000349.1 GCA_014379885.1 Rhizobacter sp. | reverse complement strand
GCCGATTCGAAGGCGAAACGTTCGGGCACGCCATGATCGTGCGCGGTTCGCTGGAGCGGTTGACACCGGTGTTGATGACCGCGCTCGTGGCCGCATTCGCGTTGGTGCCCTTGCTGCTGGCGGCCGACTCTCCCGGCAAGGAGATCCTGCACCCGGTGGCGGTGGTGATCTTCGGGGGGTTGATCAGCTCGACGCTGCTCGACACGCTGCTGACGCCACTGGCCTACGCCTGGCTGGGCGAACCCGCAACGCGCAAGATTCTTTCCGAGGCATCGGATGAAACGTATTGATGTTTGGGTCGTGTGCACCCCCACGCACCATGAGGCGTTGTGTCTCTATTCACAGGCTCATCTGGCACGGCCTGTACCGAACGTGCCTGACTGAAGGAGTCAACATGATGAAGACAAAATTCTTGCAACTGGTGGTCGTGGCCGCGACGGCGTTCTCAGTCAATGCAGCCATGGCCCACGGGCCGAAGGCAGCCAAGTTCGGCGGTACGGTGGCCTCGGCAGGCGACCTCGGGTTTGAGCTGGCCACTCAAGGCGACACCGTGACCGTGTACGTCGATGACCACGGAACGCCGCTTCCCACGGCCGGAATGAGCGGCAAGCTGACCTTGTTGAAGGGGGCAGAGAAGAGCGAAGCCGATCTGGTCGCGGCGGCTCCCAACAAGCTCGAAGCCAAGGGCCTGAAACTGAGCGCCGGCACCAAGGCCGTGGCGGTCGTGACGCTGGCTGACAAGAAGGTGGTCACCGTGCGGTTCACGGCCCGCTGATGACTGATTTGGCGCGGCACCACCCGGCGCTGCGGGGCGGGCTGCTGGCACTGACGGCCGCCGTGCTGTTTGGCGTCAGCACGCCGCTGGTGCAGCGTTTCGGTGCCGGCCTCGGAAGCTTTTCAACCGCGGCACTGTTGTACGCAGGCGCGGCGCTGGTGGGCGCACTGCTTCGCCGGCCGATCGAGCGCGAGGCGCGCGTTCAGCGAAGCGACTTGTCCCGCCTCCTGCTGATGGCGCTTTTCGGTGCCGCGATCGGGCCGGTGGCGCTGGCCTGGGGTCTGCAGCGCACCAGCGGAGCCAGTGCTTCCTTGATGCTGACGCTGGAGGCGGTGTTCACCGCCGGGCTGGCGCGGCTGTGGTACCACGAGGCGTTGGACCGGCGCGTCATTCTCGCGATGGCTTTGCTCACCTTGGGTGGCATGGTGTTGGTGCTGGACCGCGCCGGGGCGGGCAGTTCCCAAGTCGTCGGGCTCCTCGCGGTGATGGTGGCCACGGCAGCCTGGGGCGTGGACAACACGCTGTCGCGCGCCGTTGCCACCCGAGACCCCGGGCAGGTGGTGATGCTCAAAGGCGTGCTCGGCGCAATGGCGACAACGCTGCTTGCCGTGAGCTTCGGTGAAAACTTGCCGACATGGTGGCAGGCATTGGCTCTGTTGGCGGTGGGCGCAACGGGTTACGGGCTGAGCCTGCGCTTCTACCTGCTGGCGCAACGCGCTTTCGGCGCTGCTCGAACGGGTTCGGTCTTCGCCTTTGCGCCGTTTGTCGGTGCGGCGTTTGCCTTTGTGCTGGGCGCAGGCGACGGAGGGGCCTGGATGCTGGCGGGCGCGGTTCTGATGCTGTCAGGCATCTTGCTGCATCTGGCCGAAAGCCATGGGCACGACCACACCCACGAAGCGATGGACCATGAACATGCCCACAGCCATGACGACGGGCATCACACCCATCACCATGAGGTCGCCCCGGTGGGGTCGCACAGCCATCTGCACAGCCACGAGCCGGCGCAGCATGCGCATCCGCATGTGCCCGACGAGCACCACGCTCACCGTCATTGACCGCTCGACCGTCTTCCGTCTGAACGCAGTCATACCTCCGCCAGCGCCTGCGCAATCCTCAACCCTGCGGCACGGCGAGCCGGCAACCAGGCCGCCCCGAGCGAGACCAGCGTCACCAGCAGGAGCCACGCGACGATCGCAGAAGGTGCCACAGCAAACGGTAGCGGCGCCACAAATCCCAGGCCGCCGATCACCGCGTCCAGCAGGGCTGTCAGCGGAAGCGAGAGCAGCAGGGCGGCAACGGCGCTGAGCCACGCCACCACCTGCGCTTCCATGAGCACCGTACCGATCAGGCGCGCGCGTGTGGCCCCCAACGTTTTCATGATGGCCAGCTCGCGTGTTCTTTCGATCACGCTGATGCCGAGCGTCGAGGCCAGGCCGAGCCCACCGACGGCTGCCATGACGCTCGCGAGCGCGATCAGTGCACGAATGAGGATGACGATGTGGTCGCCCATCGCCGTGCGCAACTCGCTGAGCGGTTGCACCGATTCAACATCAGCCCCGGCGCTCTCAAGGGCCGACTCGGCCTGGCGCATGCGCAGCACACGTTCTTGCGGAGTGGACGCATCGGTGGCCACACGGATCAACCGCGAGCGTCCTTCGGTGCCAGTCGCCTGTGCAAAGGCCTCTGGGTTCACGTAGGCCACGCCTGCGGCGCCGATCTCTTCGACGATGCCTGCGAGCCGCCACCGGCTGACCCGCCCGCCGATCGACAGCACCACGGGGTCGCCGATCTTCAGTTGCGCTTGCTGAGCCGCAGCACCGTGGTTGAGCACCACGGCATCTTGGTCGCTTGCTTGCAGCCACCGGCCCGCGAGCACGGGGAAGTCGATCATCCGCGTGTCGGGTGGAGGCGCCATCACGGCGAACGTGCCGTGCCCGCGATCCGGGTACGCGCGCGAGACGTCGATCTGGCCAGCTTGAGACTCCGGTTGAGAGAAGGCTGCCGTGCTGTACCCCCATTGCTCGGCCCGGCGCACCCCAGGCAGCTGCGCCACGCGTTCGGTGCGCGACGCCGGCTCAGCGCCACGAAGACGGATCTCCACGTCGTAGTGACGCGTCTGGTAGACCTTGTCGATGGTCAGCTCCCAGCTGCGAGAGACATTCAACGCCGTCATGAACATCGCACCGCCTGCGGCCAGCAACCCCACGGTGAGAACCAACCGTGAGGGCCGGCGCAACAGACTGCGCACCACGGGTGGCCACTGGCTGGCACGCTGGCGAAGACGGGCGCTTGCGCCGCCGTGGCGATCCACCGCCTCGCGCACGGTCACACGGCACGCGCTCCACAGCGGCACGGCTGCCACGACAATCGGCACCACCAAGGCCGCCGACACCTGCACGACGAACACCCACGCCGGTGGGAGCGCACTGGCGATGGCAAGGTTGAGCAGCTTGCCGACCTGGGCTGCAAACAAGCTGGTGCCCACCAAACCAAGCGGCACGGCCAACACCGAGGCTGCCAACCCGATCAGCGCCACCAGCAGGATGTAGAGGCCGACCAACTGCGGCGTGCTCGCTCCCAGGGTCTTCATCACACCGATCTCACGCACCTGGCGCGCCAGCAAGGCGGCCAAGGTGTTCGCCACCAGCACCGCGGCCAGCACCAGCGCCATTGCGCTGAATGCGAGCAGCAGCACCAGCACGGTGGTCATCTGCCGCTGGTGGGGGTGTTGGCGTGGCGGCGGTATCCGCAGTTCCACCGCCTCGTGCCCCTCTCGCATCAGCGTTTGGGCCAGGGCTTGGGCGGCCGCCTGGATGGCTTGCGGGGTCTCGGGTGTGTCGCGGAAGCGCACGCGAAGCTCGTGCAACGTTCCGTCTTCACCGAGCGCACGCAAGGTGCTTCGATCAAGGTACACGTAACCGCTGCGCTCTTGCCAGGACGGTGCCAGTCCGGGGTCGTGTACCAGACCGCTGTCGGGCACGGCTTGCTCGCGGCCTCCCGGCATCCGCAAAGTCAAACTGCCACCGACATCGGTCAACAGCACGCCTGTGGCGGTGTGCTCCAG
>JACMKW010000348.1 GCA_014379885.1 Rhizobacter sp. | reverse complement strand
GCACGAACTCGACGATGTCGAGCGACGAGAGGATGCCCTCTTCGAGGATGTGGGTGTCGTCGGTGAATGCCGATTTGCTTGGCGCCTTGGTGTGCTTGACGATCCAGCCACGCAGCTTGGCTCTGACTTCGCTCTCTTGCATACTTTTTTCTTTCACGCCTCGCGCATTTGCCTCACTCAAAGCGAGGGCTCCTCGGCCAGCAAGCCCGTCTTGATGAAATAGTTGACGACCTTGGCAGACGCGCGTCTGCGCAGTTCGGCACCAGCCGGGTGCGCCATGGCCATCTGCCGCAGCTCGTACGAGTCGGCCAGCCCCGCATCACGGTACATCGCCGGGTTGTAGTAGTCGCCCCAAGAGGCGCGCAGGTAAGCCACCAGCCACTCGCGAAAGCCCGCCAGCGTTTCGGGCGACCACTCGGGCGAGAACTTCGCGAACAGCTCGGCCAGCTGCAAGCGGCCAAAGGCCAGGTGGCGTGCTTCGTCGATGTGGTGCACCTTGTTGACTTCGCGCACCAGTGCGTCGACACGTTCGTCTTTTTCGATGGCCAGGTTGTAGTAGTCGCCCAGCTCCTCAACCACCATCACCTTGCAATAGAAGGCCACCTCTTCTTCGCCCTTGGCATACGCCTTGGGCAACGAGATCTTCTTCTCGGGGTAGACCTTGCCGATGTAGCGATTGCAGAACTCGCCAAACATCACCATGTGCTTGTTTTCTTCGTCGACGAAGTGGTGCAGGTATTCGTTGACGGAGGTGGTGTTGCCCTTGGCATACAGGCGATCCACCAGGCCAGCCACCAATGGGCGCTCGCCTTGCAGCACCAGGCTGAAGAAGTTGCCCAGTTCGTAGAGGCTCAGCTTCTTTTTCTGTTCTTCGGTGAGGGCCTCGTAGGCCGGCGTGCCATAGATCGAGATCAGCTCGGGCGGCATGTACCAGACGCCCTCTTCCAGCGCTTCGGGCCAGTTGAAGGTGTTGTAGACGTCCCAGGTTTTCTTGCGCGAGGCCTTTGTGAGGCGAGTTGCGAGGTCGGATGCGGTTTCCACGATGGATTCCCGGTGACTACCAAAATAGGTGAACTGAAAGTATCCGCAGGAATTGCCAGCCTGTGCAACCCCGCGAATTGGCGTGATCAGAGCGCCATGGGGCCGTGACCGTCCATATTTGTCAGATGAAGCCCTTGTGACACCTGGGCCAGGGGTTCCAGCGCGGCCTGCAAGGCCGGCGAAGCGGCAAAAAGCCGCTTGTCGGCGAGCACCGCATAACCGTTCTGCGCAAAGCCCCTTGCCCAGCCGGGGTGAGCTTGGTTCGACACCACGATGTCCACGCCACGCTGGGTGAGAAAGCGCGTGGCCGCAGCCACCACCTCGCCCGCGTCAACGGGGTTGGCCAGGCAGTCGACGATCGAGCCGACCCGCAGGTCACCAAAGCGGTGCTCGCCTTTCATCTGCGTGTCCATCACCAGCGCCCAGCCGATGGCCTGGCCATCGCGCTCGACACGCAAGCGCGTGACCGGCGGCCAAGCCCCTGCGGGAGCCAGGGCATTCATCGAGGCCGCATCGCGCACCGCAATGGCGCGGTAGCTGCCCTTGCACCGGTTCCACAACTCATCGGCCCAGGGCCCGAACTCGGGCACCTCGACGGCACTGGCGCTGAAACCACCGCCGCCCGCCTTCAGCCGCAGCCCTGCATGCAGGGCGCGCAGGCCCAGCCAGCCCAGGCCGCTGTACGCCGCCACGTCGAGCACCGCACGCCGAAAGGTTGACTTGCGCAGCTGGGCATTGAGCCGCAGGAAGCGAAACGGCTTGGCCACAAACAGGCAGAAAGGCGTGGGGTGCAGCAGCCAATTCATCATGCGCAACATCTGCACCACCGGCTGGTCGTCGCCGCCATGGCCCCAGCTGTAGAGCAAAGGGCGCTTCTTGAGCATGTCGCGGATCATGCGCAGGCCCAGCGTGCCGTGGCGCACGTCGATGGCCCCTTCGGAGAACGGGCCCTGCCAGTCGGTCACCACCTGGATCTGACCGTTGATCAGCCAGTCTTGCGGCTTGAGGGCAAAGGCGCCCCGCACGGCGGTGTCGTCTTCCACGGCCAGGTAGTACTCGCGCCAGACGTTCTGGCCTTCACGCTTGGGGATCCAGTCGGGCTCGGGGTCGGCGTAAAAGCTCCAGGGCGAACCGCCCTCGCGCATGCGCTGGTTGAATTCCTGCACGGCGGCACGGCGCTCAGCGCTGTGCGGGATGATTTGAATGGCCATGGGAACTTTGAGAGGCAACCGTGCTGGTGGGCAGGCCGCTATTGAACAAGGCGGAATTGCGAAGCAGGTCGCGGAAGAAGTACGGAGGGTAATCGGCTTGCTTGCGCTGCACCAGGTTGCGCAGCTTCCAGGTGCTGAAGGCCAGGGCCCACACCACGTCGGTGGCGGCCGCGTAGAAACGGCCGTGGTTCTTGACCCAGAAACGCCGGCGCGAATCAAACCAATACTGCGGCCGGCGTTTCACGCCGGCATGGTGGCCGCTCACGCCCGTGCTCTGGCCGACGTAGTGCTTCACGACACTCTGCGGCACGTACCAGGTCTGCCAGCCGGCGTGCAGGGCGGCGAGGCTGAAGTCGGTTTCTTCGAAGTACAGAAAGTAGCCTTCGTCCATCAGGCCCGCGGCCTCGAACACCTCACGCCGCACCAGCATGCTGGCGCCGGGGAGCCAGTCGACCTGCTCGGCCTTGTTGCCCATGGGGCGCAGGCCGACACGGTTCTTCAAGAGCTTGCCGACGAAGCTCAGGCGCAGGCCATTGGCCAGCTCACTCCAGATCGAGGGGAAGCGGAACGCATAGGGCCACGGCTCGCCGTTGCCCAGCAGGAAGCTGCTGCCGGCGATGCCCGCACGCGGGTGGGCTTGCAGAAAGTCGATCAGCACACGCAGTGCACCCGGTTGGGCCTGGGTGTCGGGGTTCAGCAGCCAGAAGAAGGTGGGCGGGTCTGCCGACGCCAGCGCCGGGCGCACCACCTGGTTGTTGCCGTAGGAAAAGCCGCCATTCACTGGCGCGCGCAACAGCCGCGCCCAGGAGAACCAGCCTTCGGCCGCGATGGCCGCCTCGATCACGTCGGCCGAGCCGTCGCCCGAGCAGTTGTCGACCACCGTCACCAGCGTGCCGGGGCAGGCTGCGACCTCGGGCACCAGCGAGCGCAGGCAATCGACCGCCAAACCGCCGGTGCGGTAGTTGACGATGGCCACCTCCACCTGCGCGCGTGCGTTCACGCCACGCTCCGCTTCAACACGAGAGGCGCACCCTCACCGCGAAACATCGCGCTGTGGCGGATGAAATCGCTCAGAAAGTGCGGAGCCTGACTGGGCCGCCGCCGCAGCCGCCCCATCAAGCGCCCGATCGGGTAACCCAGCACCACCAGCAAGTCCATCAACGCGGTGTAGACGCGGCCATGGTGCATTACGAAGTAGCGCCGCCGGGAGTCAAACCAATAGCCCGGCACCCGCTTGCGCGGCTGGCCCCGCACCGTCACGCCACTGCTCTGCCCCACCAAGTGAACGATGCGGGCCTGCGGCACATGCCAGCAGCCCCAGCCCGCGAGCCGGGCGCGGCGGGTGAAGTCGGTTTCTTCGAAGTAGAGAAAGAAGGTCTCGTCCATCAGGCCGATGTCGTCGAGCACGGCCTTGCGGATCAGCATGAAGGCGCCTGACACCCAGTCAACCTCGCGCGGTTGCTCCGGGATGCCCAGGCGCGTGAGGTGGCGATGGAACACGCGGTCGAGCGCACCGATGCCCAGGTAGCCGAGCACCTCGTTGACGGCGTTGGGAAAGCGGAAGCAGCACATCTGCGGCGTGGCGTCGAGGTCTTCGCTGCGGCCACCGGCAATCCCGACCTTCGGGTGCGCGAGGAGAAAGTCGAGCAGGATGCGCAGGGCGCCAGGGCGCACCAGCGTGTCGGGGTTCAGCAGCAGGCAGAACTCGGCCGGCTGCGCTTCAGCCAGCATCTCGCGGATGGCGATGTTGTTGCCCGCCGCAAAGCCGCCATTGCCAGGCGCGCGGATCAGCGTGGCCCAGGCGCCCCAATGGTTGTCGGCAATGGCCTGCGCGACACGGTCAGCCGCGCCATCAGGTGACGCGTTGTCGACCACGATGACGCGTGTGCCCGGCACCGATGCCAACTCGGGCTCGATCGAGCGCAGGCAATCAATCGTGAGGTCGGCGCCCTTCCACGCGACGATGGAAATAAGCAACCGGCCGCTGTTCGACTCCACACTCATGCCAATGCGTTCACCCGGATCGCCAGGTTGCCCGGCGGGTGCGTGTTCTCATGCAGGAGTTGATGCGCCGTGCCCACCTGGTCAAACGCGAAGGTGCGCGCCAGCGCAGGGTCCACCTTACCGGCGATGACCATGTCGTTCAGCGCGCGGCACTGCTCGGCGTTGGCGAAGTGCGAGCCTTGCAGGCGCTTCTGGCGCATCCACAGGTAGCGCAAGTCCACGTCGGCGTTGTAGCCGGTGGTGCCGGCACAAATAACGATCATGCCGGCGTTGTCGCACACCAGCACCGAGGTGGGGATCGTTGACTCGCCCGGGTGCTCCAGCACGATGCGCGGGCCTTGGCGCGAACCCAGCACCTCAGACCACTTCTTTCGGAAGGCATTGGCGCCCTTCATCCATTCGGCATAGCCCTCGGCATCGCCGGTGTCGGGCAGGCGCCCCCAGTGTGTGAAGGCCGGGTCGGTGCGGTTGATCACACCCTTGGCGCCAAGCCGGTAACAATGCTCCATGCGGCTCTCGGACGACACCACCGCGATCGGAATGCCGCCCTTGGCCTTGACGATCTGAATCGCCATCGAGCCCAGGCCGCCGGAGCCGCCCCAGATCAGCACCGGGTCGCCTTCTTTCACGGTGTTGGGCGCCCAGCCCATCAGCTGGCGGTAAGCCGTGGCACCCACCAGCATGTAGGCCGCCGCGGCTTCCCACGAGAGCTTGGGTGGCTTGGGGTGGCATTGGTAGTCGTCAACACGCGTGAACTGCGCGAACGAGCCCCAGTTCTCTTCGTAGCCCCAGATCCTGGCGCTGGTGGAGGTGATGGGGTCGGCGCCGGCCTGGATGTCAGCGGCGTTTTCGTCCCAGGTGGCGCAGGAGAGCACCACTTCATCGCCCACGGCGACGTTGTTCACCTCGTTGCCCACCGCCCAGACGATCCCCGAGGCATCCGACCCGCCGATGTGAAAGTCCGGCTCATCCGGGTGGCTCTTGCGGCGCGCCGCAATCACATCCACCGGCGTGCCGAGCGCGGCCCACACGTTGTTGTAGTTGATGCCGGCGGCCATCACCCACACCAGCACCTGCTTGGGGCCGGGCTTGGGCACGTCGACCACCTCGATCTGAAACGCATCTCGCGGCTGGCCATAACGCTCGCTGCGGATGACGCTCGCGTACATCTTGTCGGGCACATGGCCCAACGGCGGCGTTTCGCCGAGTTCGTAGAGGTTCTTGGTCATGTCGGTTGCTCCCTGTGGCCTTCTTATGGCTTCCCGGTTTGCGGCTTTCCTGTTCCATCGATCACCCGCCGCAGCAACGACACCAGCACGCGCACGTTGGGCTCCAGCACCATGTTGTCGTGGCTGCCGGGCACTTCGAACACCTGCAGGCTGCCGACGTGCGGCGTCCAGAAGTTGTCGGCGCGCACGTAGTTGCGGTACGAGTCGACCAGGCGGTCGCCACTCAAGCGGAACTTGATGTCGAGCTTGGGCCGGAACACCGCGACCATCACCGGCACCTTGGGGATCTGGTACTTGATCAGGCTGCGGAAGAAAGCGTCGCCAATGCGGCGTGACTGGAAGTTGGCGGCGGCGTTGCCCTCAGCGCCATCACCGCCATCAGCGGCCTTGTTGGGCTCCTGGCGGCGGCGGCGCTTTTCTTTCTCCCATTCGATGCGTGCAGCGATCTTCTGGCCGACGATGCCGAAGCCTTCGCGCTGCGCGCTCTGCATCAGCATGGAGAGCTTGTCGCCCAGGCTGAAGTTGGGGATCTCGCGCGCCGGGGTGTCGAGCATCAGCACACCCAGCACCTGTTCGCCACGCGCCAGCAGTTGCCGCGCCATCTCGAAGGCAATGAGGCCGCCTCCCGAGAAGCCACCCAGCAGGTACGGCCCTTGAGGCTGCACCTGCACCACCTCGGCGAGGTAGTCGGCCGCGGCTTCTTCAAAACTTTCATGCGGTGCGGCGTCGCCATACAGGCCACGCGCTTGCAAGGCATAGAACGGCCGGTCTTCGCCCAGCAAATGCGCCAGGTGGCTCAGGTTGAGCACGTTGCCGTACATGCCGGCCACCACGAAGAGCGGTGTGCGCCCTGCCACTGGCGCAGCGTGCATGGGCACCACATGTCTGTAGCGCAGCTCGGGTTTGGCACGTGTACCGGCGTCTTCGGCCGGCTTGCCTTCGGCCGCAGTCGCTTCGTCGTAGGCGTCCCCACGCAAGAGCGTGGCCAGGCCTTCGATGGTGGGCGTTTGCATTAACACCGACATCGGCAGGTCGACATCGAACTTGTCAGCGATCTCGTTGAACAGGCGCACCGCGATCAGCGAATGCCCGCCCAGGTCGAAGAAGCTGTCTTGAATGCCGACCCCTTCCACGCCCAGCAGCTTGCCCCACAGCTCGGCCAGGCCTTTCTCGAAACCGTCTCGCGGCGGCGCGAAGTCGCTGTCGAGTTCGGGGCGCGAGAAGCGCGCATCGTTGCTCGCGGTCGATGCGCGTGTGAGCGATTCGGCTTGTGCGATCAAGTCACTCACCTTCATCGAGCTCACGATCAACTCG
>JACMKW010000347.1 GCA_014379885.1 Rhizobacter sp. | reverse complement strand
GACAGGTTGTCGTCGTCCAGCAGGAACGGGGGCGTGACCGAGGGGTTCAGCACCTTGAGCTCGTGGCACAGCACTTCGATCTTGCCGCTGGTGAGGTTGCTGTTCTCGGTGCCGTTGGGGCGCGGGCGCACCTTGCCGATCACCTTGATGCAGAACTCGTTACGCACGTCTTCGGCCACCTTGAAGGTCTCGACACGGTCGGGGTCGCAAACGATTTGCACCAGGCCTTCGCGGTCGCGCAGGTCGATGAAGATCACGCCGCCATGGTCACGGCGGCGGTGGGCCCAGCCCATCAAGGTCACGGTCTGGCCCAGCAGCTTTTCGCTGACGAGGCCGCAGTAGGTTGTTCTGCTCATGGGTTCACTCCGGAATCGGGGGAGATTGTGCGGCGGCGAACGAGGGCGCGCCAGCACGGCAAATACACGACGAAGGGATAGGCGCTGGGGCTGTGTTTCAAGCCATCAGGGCTGGACAGTTGCCGGGCCGCCTAGCCCGGCTGGTTTCGGGGAAGTGCTGCCGCCTCGTGGATGGGCGGTGCCACCACGCCCATGGAGATGACGTACTTCAAGGCCTCGTCCACGCTCATCCGCAAGGCAATGACCTCATGGCGCGGCACCATCAGGAAAAAACCCGAGGTGGGGTTGGGCGTGGTGGGCACGTACAAGCTCACATAGTCGCCCGACAAATGGATGGCGGCTTCGCCACCGGGCTTGCCGGTGACAAAAGCGATGGTCCAAGAGCCATGGCGCGGGTACTGCACCAGCACTGCTTCGCGAAAGGCGTTGCCGCTGCTGGAGAACAGGGTGTCCGATACCTGCTTGACCGAGCTGTAGATCGATTTGACGATGGGAATGTGGTTGAGCACCCGGTGCCCCTGGCGCAGCGCCCACTGGCCGACGATGTTGGCCGCGAACATGCCGGTCAGCAGCAGGCCGGCAATCATCACGATCACCCCCAGGCCGGGAATCTTGCGCAGCAATTCGAGCGACTCGCGCGCAGCTTCGGGCAACACAGCCTGCGAGGCGCCAACCATGGTGCCGAACACGTCGTCGAGCAGGCCCAGCACCGAGTGCAAGACCCAGATCGTGATGGCCAGCGGCAACCAGACCAGCAAGCCGGCGATCAGATATTTCTTCACAAGATTCCTTGGGTGGGAGTGCGGGTGCTCACTGGCTGCCAGTCGACGAACCGCCTGAGGCGGCGGGCGGGGCTGCCGCGGGTGTGCTGGCTGCGGGTGCAGGCGACGCTGCTGGCGTGACAGCGGTGGCAGCGTCAGACTTGGCGACCTCTGTCTTGGCGTCGGACTCAACCTTGACTGGCTCGCCGGCACCGGAGGCACCACCTCGGAAGTCGGTCACGTACCAGCCGGAGCCTTTGAGTTGAAAACCGGCTGCCGTCACTTGTTTCTTGAAAGTCTGCGCACCGCAGGACGGGCACACGGTCAGCACCGGGTCCGAGATTTTCTGCAGCACGTCTTTGGCGTGGCCGCAGGCCTCACACCGATAGGCGTAGATGGGCATGGCTAAGCCTTTGATTCAAAACACGAAATTATAGGTGGCGCACGCTGGCTCACCGGCGTGCAAAAGCCCGGAAAGGCGGCCGACTAAGCGCTCAAGCCAGCCGTGGGGTGCCGTGGCTCCTGCCGGTTCTTCAGAACTTGCGGCATGAGCGAGCCCAGCAACATGCCGATGAAGGCAGCGATCAGGCCCGCGAGCTGACCAGGGAATAGCTGCCCGAAAGGGGAAACCTGCGGGAAGAAGACGACCCAGGTCGCCACGCCCAGGCCCAGCGACAACACGGCGCCCTGGGTGGTGGCGCGCTTCCAGTACAAGCCCATCACCAGCGGCACAAAGGCGCCGACCAGCGTCACCTGATAGGCGGCAGACACCAGGTCATAGATCGACGTGCCCTTCATCGCGATGGCATAGGCCAACACCACGCCCGCGAAGACGACGATGGTGCAGCGCATGGCGAACAGCTGCTCCTTGTCTTTCATCTGGGGCCGCAGGTTCTTCAGGATGTTCTCGACGAAGCTGGTGCTGGGTGCGAGCAGCGTGGCCGACGAGGTGCTCTTGATGGCCGAGAGCAGCGCGCCGAAGAAGATGATCTGCATGACCAGCGGCATCTTGGTCAGCACGAAGGTGGGCAGCAGCCGCTGGTAATCGTTCTTGGCCAGTTCCATTGCGCTGTCGCCCATCACCACCACGGCGCTGGCCACCTCGAACATCGGCACGAAGGCGAACAGGATGTAGCTCACGCCGCCGATGACGGCCCCGTTGCGTGCGGTCTCGGCGTTGCGGGCGGAAGTCACGCGCTGGAAGACGTCT
>JACMKW010000346.1 GCA_014379885.1 Rhizobacter sp. | reverse complement strand
GGCAGTTGCGATTCATAGAAGTACTCGATGTCGTTGACCTTGCGGTCGAACAGGTTGAACACATCGAGTGTCAGCTCCGCACCGCGCCACAGCTTGTAGCCCACGCGCAGGTTGGTGGTGAGCGACGAAGCCGAACGCACGCTGTTGTCTTCGATCAGCGCACCTGAGCCGAGGTAACGCCATTGCATGCTGGCCGACCAGGGGCCAAGATCGCGTGCGGTCACGGCCACCGAGGCCACCTTGTCGACGGCGTTGGGAATGCGGTTGCCGGCTGCGTCGGCATCGGAGAAGCGCGCGTGCGTCCAGGCCAGGTCGGCATCGAACAGCAGCCACGGCTTGGGCACCCAGCGGTTGTTCCATTCAATGCCGCGCCGCGCGCTCGGGCGATTGGCTTCGGTGGCGCCGGCATCGCCCACGTAGATCAACTCGGAATTGAAATCGAGTTTCCACAGTGCGAGTGAGCTTTGCAGGCCGGGCAACCACTCGGTGCGGGCGCCCAGTTCCATCCCGCGCGAAGCCACCAGGCCGGGCACTTTGTCGACCGGGTCACCGGTGCGCGGGTCCACGGTGGCGGTGGTGCCACGTGCATCGTTGCTGTGAAAGCCTCGCCCGGCGTTGAAGAAGAACTCGGTCTTGGCCCACGGGCCGAACACCAGCGAGAGTTTGGGCGACAGCATGTTGTCGCTGGCCGTGCCCGAGTTGGCGGGCTGCGACAGGCTGTCGACCGCAAAGCGCACGTTGTCAGCGCGCAGGCCGAGCACGCTGCGCAGCCAGGGTGTGAATTCAACCGAGGTCTGGCCGTACACACCGAGCAGCGTTTCACGCACCTTGTCGTCGCGCGTGGTGCCCGTGTTCTGGCGTGCCACGGTGTCGAACAGGCCGACACGGATACGGTCGTGCCGCAGTTGCAAGCCGAACTCGCTGCGTGCCGGCAATGTGCCGACGCTGTGGTCGAAGGCGTGGCTCGCGCTCAGGCCGTAGACCGTGCGATTGTCTTGTTGCGAGAACTGGTCGCCGTCGGCAGGCCGCTCCAGCGCGTAGGTGAAGTTGGAAAAGAGCTTCAGGCTGTAGTCGATCGCGTAGGCCGCCACGTTGGTGCTGCCACTGCCTTGCTGCCGATGCCACTCGCCTGAGAGGCTGCTGCGCTTCGTCTCGCCGCCATCCGTCGGGTCGAGTGAGCCGAAGCGGTCGAAGCCGGCATCGATCAGGCGTTGGGGCATCTGGTCGGTCGACGTCCAGTGCGCGTCATACCCCATCATGCTGGCGCTCCACCCTTGCGCCTTGCTGCCGCCACTCAAGGTGACAACCGCATTGGTCTTGCGCAAACCTTCGGGCACCACCCAGGGGCCGTCATTGCGCTGCAATTCGATGGCGCCCAGCAGCTGCATGCCAGAGCTCAGCTCGGTCGAGCCACCGGCCACAGCGCGGCGAAAGCCGTTCTGCCCCAACGTCAGCGCGCCAAAAGGTGCGGCCAGCGTGTTGCGGTAGACGATGTCGGCCGAGCCGGCCGAAGCAAAGTCGCCACCCTTGGCGAAGTACGGGCCCTTTCGGTATTCGATGCGATCCACCAGCTCGGGCATCAGGAAGTTCATGTCCGAATAACCTTGGCCATGGCCGTGCGTGGGCATGTTGACCGGCAGGCCGTTCACGCTGGTGGCGAAATCGGTGCCGTGGTCGAGGTTGAAGCCGCGCAGAAAGTACTGGTTGGCTTTGCCGTCGCCCGAGTGCTGGGTGACGATCACACCGGGCACAAATTCGAGCACCTCGCCGGGGCGCAATGCCGGCCGGCTCTTCAGCAGCTCGGAACGGATCACACCTTGCGAGGCGGCATCGGAACTGCCCACGGCGTTGTCGTAATGGCGGCCCCCGGTAATCTCGACCTTGTCGAGCTGGGTGGCCGGGGCCGTGCTCTGTTGCGCATGCAAGGGTGTGGCCAGGCTGGCCAGCAGGGCCGCGGGTGCAAGAGCACGGTGCATTCTCAGATCTCGGGTGTGCGGTGGGGGTGGGGGTGGAAGATATCAGCCTGTGGCACAAGCTGAGGCTCCATCGGCACCAGATGCAGCTGGCCGTGTTGAACACCCGGCTGCGCCATCACGGCATGGGCAAAGGCCTGAACCGCTTGTGTGGCGCCCCGCAGGATCATGGTTTCGAGGCACAGCCCGTGGTCGAGCTGCGCATGCGTGGTCGACACGGTGAGCGTGTGGTGCTCTTGCTGCATGTCAGCCAGGCGAGTGGCCAGTTGGCGTTGATGGCGGTCATAGAGGTAGCTCAATGTGGCGACGCACGGCCCCTCTGGGTGTTCAGCGCAGCGCAGCTCGCCCAGGGTGTGGCGCAGCAGATCGCGGAAGGCTTCAGAACGATTGGCGTAAGCGCGCTCGTGCACCAGGGCTTCGAAGGCCTCGGCCAGATCGTCGTCCATCGACATGGTCAGGCGCTTCATGGTTCGTTTGTTGGCATCACAGCCAAGCTCTACGCACAATTCACCGGTGTGGATGCACGCCCCGGCTCAGAACTTCGCCAGCACCCCGAACGACACCAGAAACGGCAGCTGCGCCACGTCTTTGCGCGACGAGTAGTCAGCGCTGTAGCTGTAGCCCGAGAGGTTCTTGCGCGCATAGGCGTTGATCACTTCGCCGTAGAAGCGGTAGCGTGGTGACAGCACCCAGTCGGCGCGCAGATCGAGCCGGTGGTAGCTCGGCAGGCGATCGGAGTTGAGCTCCCCGTACAGCGGGCGCACACGCCCGTCGGGGTAGGTGCCGGTGCCGACGATGGGCGTGTCGGGCGCGCCGGTGTGGTAGCTCCACTTCGCACCGAACTGCCAGCGATCAGACAGCTTGTATTGCGCCACCAGGTTGGCAATCACCGGCTGGTCGAAGTCGAACGGGAACTCCTGGCCGGTGATGTCGTTTTGCCGCCGTGCGCGCGACAGGCTCAGCGACAACCAGCCCGACAACTTGGCCGCGGCCTCTTTTTTCACCAGCAGCTCCAGCCCGCGCGAGCGGCCGCTGGCGCCGTTGATGTAGTTGAGCGACGGGTCGGCCACCACGAAGTCGCTGAACTTCTTCTGGTACGCCTCGACCCGCCACGACCAGCCGCCCTCCAGCTCTTGTGCGACGCCGAGCACGCTGTGGGTCGCACGCAAATGCCAGAGGCCGGTGTTGCCCAGGCCACTCAGCACCTGCTCGCCCGCAGGGAACTGGTTGTGGCGCCCCCAGGCCGCACTGAACAACAAGTTCGGCGACCACTTCCATTCCACGCCCACCCGCGGCTCGGTGTAGTGGCGGCGGAGATAACTGTCGCGCGTGTGGTGCACACCGCCGGTGAAGGCCCAGTCGGGTGTGGCCTGCCAGCGGTTCTTGGCGAAGAGGTTGGTGATGTTGGCGCTGATGCGGCCCGTCACCTGCTTGCGATCGGCACTGGTGTAGTCGCATTCGGGGCTGAACTCGGTGCAGCGTGCGTCTTGCACATCGATGTCGTAGTCGGCGCGCACCGCTTGCAGCGAGCCGCCGAATGCGGTGTCGTGGTTCGCGCTTGGCTTGAGGCTGAACTGCTCGCGCATGAAGGTGGTGTTTGAACGCGCCGTGGCCTTGAGGGCGGCGCCCACCAGGCTGGTGTTGCGGTCGAGCGTGTGGCCCAGCGCGAGCCGGTTGCTCATGTTGCGGCCGAGGTCGGCATCCCACACCACGGCCTGGGTGCCGTAGGAAGTGTCGATGGTGCTGTCACCGGCCAGCACGGGTTGCTGCGTAGCGAGCGTGGCGCTGGCGGGGATCTTGAAGTCAACATGGTCCGACGCGCCGGTGGTGTGAAAGCTCAGCTGGTGGCCGGGGTTCAGGTTCCAGATGTACTTGCCTTGATAGTCCCAGTACCGCGGGATGCTGACGATGACGCCAGAGTCTTCGTCCTCCACCGTCTTGATCAGAAAGTCGATGTAGCTGCGCTTCACCGCGAAGTAGAACGACTGCCGCTCGTTGACCGGCCCTTCGACCAGCATGTCGGCCCCCAGCAGGCTCACGTTGAGCGTGCCGCTCAGGCGGTTGGAGCGAGGGGCGCGCAGGGTCACGTCGAGCACGGCGCCGATGGCGTCGCGGTATTCGGGGCCGAAGGCGGCGCTGTAAAGCTCGAAGCGGCTCACCAGTTCGCTGTGCACCACGCTGACCAGGCCGCCGACATGGAACAAGTACCCAACGGGCAGGAAGTCGATGTAGTAGGCGTTGTCGTTCGGGCGCGAGCCGCGAATGGCGGGCGCGCTGCTGCTGTCGTCAGACACCGCCACGCCCGGCAGGCTTTGCAAGGCCTTCATGGTGTCGCCGCCGGTGCCGGGCACGGTGCGCAGCTCGTCGCCGGTGAGCACACTGCG
>JACMKW010000345.1 GCA_014379885.1 Rhizobacter sp. | reverse complement strand
GTCACGCAAGACTCAGCAGGTCTTGCGCAAAAGGGCGGCAGCACCTGGAGCCACATCCAGATTGCCGGCCGCTCGGAGAGCATCTTCACCACCAAGGTCGGCACGGCCGAGGCTGATCTGGTGATCGCCTGCGACCCCATCGTCGGCGCCAACAAGGGCACGCTGGCGGTGATGCGCGAAGGCCGCAGCTACGTGGCGCTGAACACACACGGTTCACCCACCGCGGCTTTCGTGAGCAACCCCGACTGGCAATTCCCGCAAGCGAGCTGTGAAGCAGCCATTGCCGCGGCGGCCGGCCCGAAGAACGTGGGCGCGTTCGACGCCGATCAACTGTCGGTGGGCCTGATCGGCGACTCGCTCTACACCAACCCGCTGATGCTGGGCTATGCATGGCAGCAGGGCCGTGTGCCGTTGAGCCATGCGTCGCTGATGCGTGCGATCGAGCTGAACGGCGTGCAGGTCGACAACAACAAGTGCGCCTTCGAATGGGGCCGCCGTGCGGCGCACGACCTGGCCTCGGTGAAGGCGCTCACACAAACCGCCCAGGTGATCGAGTTCGTGCGCAAGACCACCAACCTCGACGACATGCTCGCCAAGCGAGTGGCCTTCCTCACGGCCTACCAGAACGACGCCTATGCGGCGCAGTACCAGGCCTTTGTGGAGAAGGTGCGCGTGGCCGAGAACCCGTTCAACAGCACCAAGCTCAGCGAAGCGGTGGCGCGCTACCTCTTCAAACTGATGGCCTACAAGGACGAGTACGAAGTGGCGCGCCTGCACACTGACAAAGTCTTCCTCGACAAGGTGGCAGCGCAGTTCGAAGGCCAGATGGGCAAAGATTTCAAGTTGCACTACCACCTGGCCCCGCCTCTTCTCGCCAAGAAGAACGACAAGGGCGAACTGGTGAAGCAGCCCTTCGGCCCGTGGATGCTCACGGCGTTTCGTGTGCTGGCCCAACTGAAGGGGCTGCGTGGCACCGCCTTCGATGTGTTCGGCCGCACCGAAGAGCGCCGCACCGAGCGAGCGCTCATTACCGAGTACCGCAGCAGCGTTGACGAAGTGCTGCGTGGGCTTAACGCCACCAACCACTCGCTCGCGGTCAGCATCGCCAGCCTTCCCGAAGACATTCGCGGTTACGGCCACGTGAAGGTGCGGCACCTGGCGGCCGCCCGTGCCAAGTGGGCGGGGCTGATGGCGCAGTGGCGCTCAGGCGTTCAGAAGGCGGCCTGACGCTTTGCTTTGGCTCAGAACTGCATGAACGTCAGGCCGATGCCAAAGCTGTCCTGGCGGAAGTTGTAGTCGGTGAGCGTTTCGCCATAGCCGCTGAAAGCCTGCACGAACCAGCGCAAGCCGTTGGGTTGCGAGCGGTTCACGGGGTGCGTCCACTCGAACTGCAAGGCGCCGTACTTGGGGCCTTGCACAGCGCTGCGAAACATCAGCGAGGCGGTTGAAGCGCCCGGCGTCCAGCCGAGTTGCAACTCGCTGCGGCCACGGTAATCCACCAAATCGGGGTTGTTGTCGCTGGCGTGGCGTTCGTTCAAGCGCTGCGACATGCGCGCGGTGAGCGTCCAGTCGCCACGCTCGAAACCCGCGCTGGCATACACCCGGTTCCAGCTGCGCGAGAGCGGGTCAGATTGGCCGTTCGACTGGTGGGCAATCGCCAGCTGCGTGTAGCGCCACTGCCAACCCCAGGGCAGGCGGCGCAGGCCCGGCTTGGTGGGCAGCACAAAGGCCGCCTCGGGCTCGTAGTCGGTGTTGCGAAAGGGCTTGGAGTCGCGGCCATTCCAGATCTGCCACATGGCCTGCTGGGTGAAGGCGACCCACACGTCGCCGCCGGTCGTCCAAACGTCTTGCAGCACCTTGGTGCGCAACGACATTTGGAACTTGGCCTCGACGGCGCGGTAGTTCGGTTGGTTCACCACCGCCTGTGTGGGCGACTGCGGCGCGCGGTTGATGCGGCTGGTCTTGTGCAGGGGCATCACGTAGTTGGCGCGGTAGCCCAGCAGGTTGAAGGTGCCGCGCTTGTCCTTGGACTCGAGCTCCCAATAGCTGGAGAGCAGGCTCGCATCGCCGTCGTTATCGGTCCCCGGTGCGGCCGCCGCGCCCTGCGGAGCCAGCTGCGTAGTGGGCGCGGGCGCCTCACCCGGCAAGGGG
>JACMKW010000344.1 GCA_014379885.1 Rhizobacter sp. | reverse complement strand
GCATTGCCAAAGAGTTTTCGGCCGCGCTGGTGAAACACGCCGCCGGTCTCGCGGTGGGCGATGGCTCTGCCGAGGGCACGCAGATGGGCCCGCTGGCCAATCCGCGCCGCGTGACGGCCATGGCCGAGTTCACGAAAGACGCCGTGGAGCGAGGTGCGACGCTGGCCTCGGGCGGCGAGCGCATCGGCGACGCCGGCAATTTCTGGCAGCCCACCGTGCTGACCGACGTGCCATTGGACGCGCGGGTTTTCAACGACGAGCCTTTCGGCCCCATGGCCGCGGTGCGCAGCTTCAAGACGCTGGATGAAGCGATTGCCGAAGCCAACCGCCTGCCTTACGGCCTGGCTGGTTACGCCTTCACCAGCTCTTTGAAGAACGCAGACCTGCTGGCGCGCCGCGTGGAGGTGGGCATGCTGTGGATCAACATGCCGGCCATGCCGTCGGCGGAAATGCCGTTCGGCGGCCTCAAGGACTCGGGCTACGGCTCCGAGGGCGGGCCGGAGGCGATGGAGGCCTACCTGAACGCCCGGTCCGTTTCGATCATGAACGTGTGAAGGCGCGCCACCGCACCGCCAGGCTCACTTGTTGGGGCCCAGGCGGTGCGTCAGCGCGACGACCAGCGCGGTGACGAAAAAGAAGGCCTGCAGCTCCAGCCGCCAGCCGCCAGTGGCCGTGATGTCCATGAAATGGGTCGAATGGGCCAGCCCCACGGCAAACGCCATGTTGATCGCGATCACCAGCGCCGCCGGCACCACCCACACGCCGGCGAGCAGGAACAGCGGGGCGATCAGCTCGCCGATGTAGACGCCGTACGCGATGAAGCCCGGCAGGCCTTTGCCAACCAGCATGCCTTCAATGCCGCTCACACCGCCCGTCACCTTGGCCCAGCCGTGGAAGATCATGAGGATGGCCAGGGTCCAGCGCAGCAGCAGGGTGCCGGCGCGGGGGTGGTCGAAAAGTGTGTTGAGTGCGTTCATCGGAGTTGGGGTTGGAATGGTTGAAAGCCGTTGCGTGGCTGATCACTGTGTGCAGGAACCAGTTCCCGGCAACGGAATGTCGGCAATCTTTACACACAGCGTAGGTGGTAAACGTCGAAGATCTCGTCACCCAAGGTAAGTGCTTGATGTCAAATGATATTTGAAAAGCTCAGACCACTGGCACCGAGCTTGCTATGTAACCGTCTGTAAAGCCAGTGCCCTGCTGGCTTCCAATGAAATTCAAGGTATCGCATGAACACTTCCATCCGCTGGGGCTCGCTCTGCGCTGCCATTGGCCTCTCCGCCGCATGTGTTGCACCCGCCATAGCCGCATCCGTCACGCTCAACACCACCATCCGCGATTTCTGCTCTGTGGGCTCAACGTCAGTGGCTGGTTGCGCGCCTCACGTCGACTTCGACAACAACGGCATTGCATCGGTGTCGAATGCCGTTCAGGCAACCTTGGGTGTTGATGGCAAGCCGGTTTTCAACGGCCCGTCCTCCAGCGTGTTCTCCACTGCTGGTAACTTCAACCAGTGGTACAACGACGCCCCTGGCATCAACCAGACAATCAGCCAGAACCTCACGTTGAACGAAACCTTCGCAGGCTCTGGCATCTACCAGTACACGAGCTCTGCGTACTTCCCCATCGACGGCCTGGGCTGGGGCAACCAGGGTAACAGCCACAACTACCATTTCACGATGGAGTTGTCGACCATGTTCACCTACAAGGCTGGGCAGACCTTCAGTTTCACCGGCGACGATGACGTGTGGGTCTTCATCAACAACCAGCGGGTGATTGACCTCGGTGGCATTCATGGTGCACAGAGCGCCAGCGTCAACCTGGACACCCTCGGTCTGACAGCGGGTCAAAATTACTCGTTCGACTTCTTCTTCGCTGAACGTCACCTGAGCGAATCGAACCTAAAGATTTCCACCTCCATCGTCTTCAACGACAACAAGGTGCCCGAGCCAGGCACGCTGGCCTTGCTGGGTCTGGCACTGGCCGCCGCCGGCGCCACCCGCCGCCGCAAGGTCTGAGCCACCTTGCATCAGCAAAAGCCCCGCCATGGCGGGGCTTTTTCATTGGCAAGTAACGCCGTCCGTACGCTTCAAAGGTTCGGCGCCAGCCAGCGCTGCAGCTCTTTCTCGGCCACCTCGCTGCGCCGCGCCAGATCGGCCACCTGGTCGTCACCGATTTTGCCGACGTTGAAGTAGGCGCTCTCCGGGTGGCTCAGGTAGAAGCCGCTCACGCTGGCCGCCGGCAGCATGGCGAGGCTTTCGGTCAGGCCCATGCCGATCTCTTCGCACTGCAGCAGATCGAACATCGGGCGCTTGACCGAGTGGTCCGGGCAGGCCGGGTAGCCGGGCGCCGGGCGGATGCCCTGGTACTTCTCTTTGATGAGCTCCTCGTTGCTCAGCGCCTCATCGGCCGCGTAGCCCCAGAGGTCGGTGCGTACGCGGTGGTGCAGGCACTCGGCCAGACCCTCGGCCATGCG
>JACMKW010000343.1 GCA_014379885.1 Rhizobacter sp. | reverse complement strand
GTCACCGAACTTCCCACTCTTGGCCAGCTGGTTCGCAGAAGTTGCCACGGACTTGCTTTTCCCTTAAGCGGCCACAGAGCCGCCGGCAGCTTCGATTGCTGCCTTTGCTCCGGCCGTCGCGCCGATGCCCTTGAGCAGCACCTTGCGCGTCAGCTCGCCCGACTTGATGACCTTGACGGTCTTGATCAGCTCACGCACGAGGCCGGCGGCCTTCAGCGTGAGCAAGTCGACTTCGTCGGCACCCAGCTTTTCCAGATCACCCAGAGTCACTTCGCCGTTGTACTTGAGCTGCGCCGACTTGAAGCCGCGCTTGGGCAGGCGACGCTGCAGCGGCATCTGGCCGCCTTCGAAGCCCACCTTGTGATACCCACCGGCGCGGCTCTTCTGGCCCTTGTGGCCCCGGCCGGCGGTCTTGCCCAAACCAGAACCGATGCCTCGGCCGACACGGCGGCGTGCCTTCTTGCTGCCCTCGGCGGGCTTGATCGTGTTGATTTCCATCACAGCACCAAAACGAGGTAGGCGACCTTGTTGATCATGCCGCGCACCGCGGGCGTGTCTTCCAGCGTGCGCTGACTGTTGACGCGGCGCAGGCCCAGACCGCGCACCGTGTCGCGGTGCGACTGGCGCGTGCCGGCCACGCTCTTGACGAGCTTGACAGTCAGCATCGGTTTCTTGTCGTCGGACATGGGTGTTCTCCTGGATCAGTTGAAGATGTCTTCAACTGTCTTGCCGCGCTTGGCTGCAATGTCGGCGGGCGTCGTCGACCGCTTCAGGGCGTCGAGCGTGGCGCGGACCATGTTGTAGGGGTTCGACGAGCCCAGGCTCTTGGCCACGATGTCAGTGATGCCCATGACTTCAAACACCGCGCGCATCGGACCACCGGCGATGATGCCGTCGCCCGGTTTGGCCGGGGCCATGATGACCTTGGCCGCGCCATGTTCGCCGCGCACGTTGTGTTGGATGGAGCCGTTGCGCAGGCTGACCTTGACCATGTTGCGGCGTGCGGCTTCCATGGCCTTCTGCACCGCCACCGGCACTTCCTTGGCCTTGCCCTTGCCCATGCCGATGCGGCCGTCACCGTCACCCACCACGGTGAGTGCTGCGAAGCTCAACGTGCGACCGCCCTTCACCACCTTGGTAACGCGGTTGACCGCGATCATCTTTTCCTTGAGCCCGTCGTCGTTCGCTTCGGTCTGCGCGCGGGGAGTGAACTTTGCCATCTGTGTTGTCCTTTGGGCGCGGGCTTAGAACTGCAGCCCGGCTTCGCGCGCCGCTTCGGCCAGCGCCTTGATACGGCCGTGGTAGGCAAAGCCCGAACGGTCGAAAGCAACCTTGTCGATACCGGCGGCCTTGGCCTTTTCGGCGATGCGCTTGCCGATGATCGACGCGGCGCTGACATTGCCGCCCTTGCCCGCACTGCCCATCTGCTCGCGCACTTCCTTCTCGGCGGTGGAAGCGCTGGCCAGCACCTGGCCGCCGTCGCCCGAGACAATGCTGGCGTAGATGTGCAGGTTGGAGCGGTGCACCGCCAGGCGTGCCGTGCCCTGCAGCGCGATGCGCGTGCGGGTCTGGCGCGAACGGCGCAGGCGTTGTTCCTTCTTGGTCATGCTCATGGCATCGAGTCCTTACTTCTTCTTCGTCTCTTTCAGCACCACGCGCTCGCCGGCGTAGCGGATGCCCTTGCCCTTGTAGGGCTCGGGCGGACGGAAGGCGCGCACTTCGGCGGCCAGCTGCCCCACCACCTGGCGGTCGGGGCCGCTGATGATGATTTCGGTTTGCGTCGGCGTGGCCACTTTGATGCCTTCAGGCATTTCTTTGACCACCGGGTGTGAGAACCCGATCTGCAAGTTCAACTTCTGGCCCGTGGCCGCGGCGCGGAAACCCACGCCCACCAGGTTGAGCTTCTTCTCGAAGCCCTTGCTGGCGCCGTTGACCATGTTGTTGACCAGCGCGCGCATCGTGCCGCTCATCGCGTCGGCCGCGGCCGAATCATTGGCGGGCACAAAGCTCAGCTTGCCGGCTTCATTGGTGATCTTCACCAGCGGGTTCAGCGTGCGGCTTAAAGCGCCTTGCGCACCCTTGACGGTGATCTGGTCGTCCTTGAACGCCACGTCCACGCCTTGCGGCACGGTGACGGGCATCTTTCCTACGCGGGACATGTGTGTGGCTCCTGTTCGTCAGGTCAGGCGACGTAGCAGAGCACTTCGCCACCGACACCGGTCTGGCGCGCCTTGCGGTCGGTCATCACGCCCTTGGGCGTGGTCACGATGGCCACACCCAGGCCGTTCATGACCTGCGGAATGGCATCGCGGCCCTTGTAGATGCGCAGGCCCGGGCGGCTGACGCGCTCGATGCGTTCGATGACCGGCTTGCCCGCGTAGTACTTCAGGCTGATTTCAAGCTCATGCTTGCCGCCTTCGTCTTGCACCACGAAACCGTCGATGTAACCCTCGTCCTGCAGGACCTGCGCAATGGCGGTCTTCAGTTTCGAAGACGGCATCCTGACCACGGCCTTGTCGACCGCCTGCGCATTGCGAATGCGGGTCAGCATGTCGGCGATGGGATCACTCATGCTCATGAATTAGCTCCTGCTCTTGCTCGCCGACTTACCAGCTGGCCTTGACCACGCCGGGGATGTCGCCCTTGAAGGCGAGCTCGCGGATTTTGTTTCGGGCCAGGCCGAACATGCGGAAGGTGCCGCGCGGGCGGCCGGTAATTCCGCAGCGGTTGCGCAGGCGCGTGGGGTTGGCGTTGCGCGGCAGCCTTTGCAGTTCAAGCCGGGCGGCATAACGCGCCTCGTCGCTGTGCTTGGCGCTGTCGGCAATGCCGCGCAATTCGGCGTATTTTTTTGCGTACTTGGCAACCAACTTTTCGCGTTTTTCTTCGCGCTGCTTGAGTGACGTCTTGGCCATGTGTCGTGCCGCCTTCAGTTCTTGAACGGGAACTTGAACGCCGTCAGCAGTGCCTTGCACTCGTCGTCGTTCTTCGCGCTGGTGGTGATGCTGATGTTCATGCCCCGGATGACGTCGATCTTGTCGTAGTCGATTTCCGGAAAGATGATCTGTTCCTTGACGCCGATGTTGTAGTTGCCACGGCCGTCAAAGCTGCGCCCGCTGATGCCGCGGAAGTCGCGCACACGC
>JACMKW010000342.1 GCA_014379885.1 Rhizobacter sp. | reverse complement strand
TGAAGCGCAGGCCGGCCAGCCGTTGCGTCTTGCCGACGCGTTCGTTGAACCACGCCCGGATCTGGTCCGGGCTCTCGGCGGCGCCGTCGACCGGCACGACATAAGCCACCGGCGTCTCGCCCCATTCCGGCGACGGCACGCCGATCACCGCGGCGTCGGCCACGGCCGGATGCTCGCGCAGCACGGCTTCCAGGTCGCTGGGATAGATGTTGAAGCCGCCGCTGATCACCATGTCCTTGCGCCGGTCCATCAGCGTCAGGAAGCCGTCTTCGTCGAAGCGGCCCACATCGCCGGTGCGGATGAAACGCAGGCCTTCTGGGCTGTACCACTCGGCTTCGCGCGTCTTGCCGGGCTGGGCGTGGTAGCCGGTCATCATCGAGACCGAACGACCCACCAACTCGCCTGTCACGCCCGGTGGCAGTTCCTTGCCGTCATCGTCGATGAGGCGAATGTCGTGGCCTTCGGCAGGCTTGCCCACGGTGTGCAGCTTGGTCGGGTGGAGGTGGGCTTCCAGAATGCAGGTGCCACCGCCTTCGGTCATGCCGTAGAACTCGTTCAGCGTGCCCGGCCAACGCTTCACGATGTCGGCCTTCAGCGCAGCGCCGAAGGGCGCGCTGGTGCAGAACTTGGCGGTGAAGCTCTTCAGGTTGTATCGGTCGAAATCGGGCACGGCCATGATGCGCTGGTACTGCACCGGCACCAGCATCGTGTGCGTGGCGCGGTGTTTCTCGGCGAGCTTCAGGTAGCCAGTGGCATCGAACTTGGGCATGAGCACCAGCGTGCCGCCCCAGGCCAGCGTGGGGAAGAACACCACCAGCGTGGTGTTGCTGTACAGCGGTGTGGCCAGGATGGTGATGCCGTGCGGCCCGTAGTTGTAGGCCCCGCCGCCGCGGCGCACATGGGCCCAGCGCATGCTGTGCGGTTGCACGATGCCCTTGGGGCTACCGGTGGTGCCCGAGGAATAGATGATGTTGAAGGCCCAATCGGGCTTCGGTGTCACGGCCTTGAACCTGGTGCCAGCGGGCGCAACCCAATCCTTGAGCTGTCGGCCAATCGGGGAGCCATCGAGCGAGATGCAGGGCAGCTTCATGGCTTGCCCGGCCTTCACGGCTTCGGCCGCACTGTCTTCGGTGAAGAGCAGCTTGGCGCCCGCGTCTTTCAACATGCCTTGCAGCTGCTCGACCGTCGACCCGGGGGCGAGCGGTGCCACCACCACACCGGCGCGCAGTGCGCCCAGGAACACGGCGGTGTAGTGCACCGATGACAGGGCGCAGATGGCAATCGCGTCGCGCGGCTTCACGCCGTCGCGCTTCAGCGCAGCGGCCACGCGGTCCATCATTGCGTCGAGCTGGCCGTAGGTGACGCTGCACTGCTTGTCGATGACGGCGGTGTGATTCGGGTCGCGTTTGGCGTGGGTGTGGATCAGCTCGGCGATGACGCCGTAGTCTTTTTCGAAATAGGCGGAGATGGAGTCCATGGTGTTTGGGTGACGGGCCCTTCGACAAGCTCAGGGCGAACGGTTGAGGTAGAGGCGACTCGAAAAGCGCCGTTCGGGCTGAGCCTGTCGAAGCCGGCGCGCGTCACGGCGCTAGCCTTTCGACAGGCTCAGGGTGAACGGGGGCACAAGACTACACCGTGGCGACGGCAGTGACCGGCGAGCCCACCGCACCGGGCAGACGCAGCGGCGGCGCCGTGAGCAGGAAGCGCGAGCGCTGGTTGGCGCGTAGCCAGGCCGCCAGGTCAGAGAGCCACCACAGCTCGCCCAGCGGCACGCCCAGCTTGAACAGGCAGTGCTCGTGCAGCGGCAGCGCGGCGCGCGGGTCATCGCCTTCGGCCGGCCGTGCCGGGTAGGCCTCGACGGCGTAGTTGTCGGCGATCAGCGCGGCCACGCCGCTGTCGGTGATCCATTGCAACAGGCGTTCGTCGCGGCCGTCGAGTGCGGCACACGCCTTGTTGAGCACCTTCATGTCAGGCTGGCGGTCCATGCCCATGATCAGGTCGGCGAAGCCGGTGTAGAAGAGCAGCATGTCGCCCTTTTCCACCTGAACCTTGTCGGCATCGAGGATCTGCATCAGCCGCTCGTAGCCCACACGCTCGCGGGTGTCGCCCACATGGGCACGCAAGTTCACCAGCACACCGCGGCCCTGGATCGCCTTCACTGCGAAGGTCTCGACCCCGAGCTTCATGGCGTACGAGCCGCCTTCGGCACCGCAGGGGCATGAAGCGAGCTTCAGGTCACCGGGCCCGAGGATGTCTTCGTGCGCGCGGTAGCCGTTGTAGTAGACCTTCTCCGGTTCGCCGTCGCCATCGGCGTCGAACCAGGAGCCCACGTGGGCAAAGGTGTCCCACTGGGTGGAGTACTGCAGCGTGATGTTGACCTGGTCGTCACACACCACGTCGGTGAAGCGTGCGTCGAAGCGGCGCATCGGCATGTTCATGAACGGGTCGCCGTCGAGGTCGGTGGGCCTCAAGCGCGGTGGGTTGCGTCGCGGGTTGAGCCGCGCACCACCGGGGTAGTCGAGTGGCAGGCTGAGGCCGAACGACAGGCCCTCTTTCACTTCGGCCACACCTTGTTTGACCTTCTCAGGCGTCAGCAGGTTGAGCCGGCCGAGCTGGTCGTCGGGGCCGAAGTCGCCCCAGGTGGAGCCTTCAGGGCGCTGCTTCCAGCGGGTGGATGAGCTCATGGATTCGCTTCCAGGTTTGATTTGCCGTCATTCCCGCGAAAGCGGGAATCCACGATGTGCCGCGATGCTGGATTCCCGCTCGGGCGAAGCCCGGTCTGTCCTGAGGTATCGAAGGGCGGGAATGACGGCGATGGGGGTTACTTCTTCACCAAGGGGCAGGCGCTGGCAGCCAACGGCGTAAAGGCTTTATCGCCAGGCACCGTGTCCTTGAGCTTGTAGTAGTCCCACGGGTTCTTCGATTCGGCCGGCGTCTTCACCTGGAACAAATACATGTCGTGCACCATGCGCCCGTCTTCGCGGATGCGGCCGTTCTTGGCGAACATGTCGTTGATGGGCGTGGACTTCATCTTGGCCATCACCGCGCCGGTTTCGTCGGTGCCGGTGGCCTTGACGGCGTTCAGGTAGTGCAGCGTGGCCGAGTAGGCGCCGGCTTGCGCCATGTTGGGCATCTTCTTCATGCGCTCGAAGTAGCGGCGTGACCAGGCACGCGTTTCGGCATTCATGTCCCAGTAGAAGCCGGCGCTCAGCATCATGTTTTGTGTGGCGGGCAGGCCCAGGCTGTGGATGTCGTTGATGAACATCAGCAAGCCCGCCAACTGCTGCTTGCCCGAGCTGGTGAGGCCAAATTCTTTCGCGGCCTTGATCGAGTTGATGGTGTCGCCACCGGCATTGGCCAGGCCGATGATCTTGGCACCCGAGCCCTGGGCCTTGAGCATGTACGACGAGAAGTCGGAGGCGCTCAAGGGGTGGCGCACGGAGCCCAACACCTTGCCTCCGCCGGCCTTGATCACGTCGGTGGTGTCTTTCTCCAGCACCGAGCCAAAGGCATAGTCGGCGGTGAGAAAGAACCAGGTGTCGCCGCCGTTCTTCACGACCGCCGCGCCGGTCACGTTGGCCAGCGCGTAGGTGTCGTAGGTGTAGTGGATGGTGACAGGCGTGCAGGCCTCGTTGGTGAGCCGCGAAGCGCCGGGCGACGAGAAGACTGCGATTTTGTTCTTCTCTTTCGCGACCGCCGCCACCGCGAGCGCCGGCGCGCTGGCGGCCACGTCGAGGATGGCGTCGAGCTTCTCCACGTCGTACCACTCTCGCGCCTTGTTGGCGGCGATGTCGGCCTTGTTCTGGTGGTCGGCCACCAGCACTTCGATCGGCTTGCCGTTGACCTTGCCGCCGAAGTCTTCAACCGCCATCTTCACCGCGGTGGCCAGGCCGGTACCGGTGATGTCGGAGTAAAGACCCGACATGTCGAGGATCAGGCCGATCTTCACTTTGTCGTCGGAAATGCCTTGGGCTTGCGCGCCGGCAGTGCAGGTGAATGCGGCGGCGAGTGCGAGTGTCTTGAGTTTCATCGGGTTGTCTCCGTTGTTCTACTGACGATGGACGTCAACGTCCGTTCGCACTGAGCCTGTCGAAGTGCTTGCACCGAGCTGCACGCTGGGCTTGAGCAGGCTCAGCCCGAACGGAACGCGATCAAAAAGCCCCGTACACCATGTTTTTGAACACGCCGCGGTAGTACTCGCGCTGCCCAGGCGCCTGCATCATCCAGATGGCGATCAGCTTCTCGCGCGAGTCGATCCAGAAGTAGGTGCCGCCCAGGCCGCCCCAGTTGGCTTCACCCACGCTGCCGGCGCTGGCGGATTCACCGGGTGCGAGGCGCACCGCAAAACCGAGGCCAAAGCCGAAGCCCGGGCCGGGCAGGTAGCCGGTGTTGACGCCGGGCACGCGGCTGGCACGGATGATGTCGGGGCCGAGGTGGTCGCTCGTCATCGACTCCACTGTCTTGGCGGAGAGCAGGCGCACGCCGTCGAGCTCGCCGCCGTTGAGCACCATGCGGGCAAAACGCAGGTAGTCGGCCGCAGTCGACACCATGCCGCCCCCGCCCGACTCGAACACCGGCGGTTTGGTCACATCGATCAGCGTCACTGGCTGCTTGGTGTCAGGGTCGAGCTTGAAGGGCTGCGCCAAACGCGCGAGCTTCTCGGCTGGCACTGAGAAGCCGCTGTCCTTCATGCCCAGCGGGCCGAGGATGCGCTGCTGCAAGTACACACCCAGCGTCTGGCCCGACACGCGCTCGATCAACGAGCCGATGAGGTCGGTGGAGCGGCTGTACTCCCAGGTGCTGCCGGGCACGTTGGCCAGCGGCAGGGAGGCGAGCTTCCTGGAGAGCTCGGTGTTGTTGGACGCATTCTTGTGGATGTCGACCTTCAGGTACTCAGACTTCACGAGCGACTTGCCGAACACCCCATAGGTCAGGCCCGAGGTGTGGCGCAGCAGGTCTTGCACGGTGGGAACGCGTGGCGAAGGTGTCAGCTCGAGCACCGCGTTGCCGGCGGCGTCTTTCTTCTCCACGCCGACCTTCAGGTCCTTGAACTCGGGCAGGTGGCGTGAAATGGGGTCGCTCAGCTGCACCTTGCCGTCTTCCACCAGCATCATCAAGCCGACCGAGACGATGGGCTTGGTCATGGAGTAGATGCGGAAGATGCTGTCCGCTGCCATGGGCGCTGCGGCCTGCGGGTCGCGCTGGCCGATCACCTTCTCGTGCACCACCTTGCCATCGCGGTAGACGAGCATCACCGCACCCGGCAGGCGGCCGGCGGCGGTGTCGCGGGTGACAACGTCGTCGAGCTTTTGAAGCGCCGCGGCATTCATCGGCGGGCGTGCCGAACCGCCTGTGCTGGCACAGCCGGCGAGCATCAGGGCCGAGATGCCGAATGTGGCAAGCAGGGTGCGGCGGTTGAGGGGGAAGGGGCGTGTCATCGTGCTTGTCTCCTGTCGTTGTTGGTGTCGTTGTCGTGTGAGTCGTGGGTGTTCAGTAGCCTGCGCTTCGGTTCACCGCCAGCGGTTGAGGCAGCCCGTCGCGGGCGCGGCACAGCGCGTCTACGCACTGCTGCGCCACCGTGTCGAACGAAGCCTGTGCGGCGATGTGCGGCGTGGCCACCACCTGGGGGTGCGACCACACCCAGTTGTCGGGGGGCGGCGGCTCGCGCTCGAACACATCGAGCGCGGCACCTGCGAGGTAGCCGCCGTCGAGTAGCGCGCGCAGGTCGGGCTCGACCAACTGCTCGCCGCGGCCCACGTTGATGACGAAGGCACCGCGCGGCAACTGCGCCAGCGTGTGGTGGTTGAGCAGGCCGCGTGTCTCGCCGGTGAGCGGCAGCGCGCACACCAGGATGTCGGCTTGCGAGAGGAACTGCGGCAGCTCGTCATTGCCGGCGAAGGTGGCCACGCCGGGCACCTCGCGCGGCGTGCGGCTCCAGCCGCCCACCGGGTAGCCCAGGGGCAGAAACGCACGCGCAATGGCTTGGCCGACTGCTCCCAGGCCCATCACGCCAACGCGGCAGCGCACGGCGGTGCGCACCGGGTGGCGCGCCCATTCGGCATGCGCCTGTTGTTCGGCGTAGAGCGCCATGTCGCGCGTGAAGCGCAGCGTCTGGGCGACGACGTATTGCGCTATCTCGATGCCTTGCATCGGGTCGACCACGCGGGTCAGCGGCACGTGCTCGGGCAGGTCGTCGACCAGCAATTTCTCGACGCCCGCGCCGGTGGAGCACAGCACGCGCAGGTTGGGGTAGCGCGGCAGGATGCCGGGCTTCATGCGCCAGGCCAGGATGGCCTCCACCGCCTCGGGCGGTGGGTTGTCTTGCTCAGTCCAGACGGGGGTGCCAAGAGCCGCTTGGCGCAGGGCTGCGGCAAAGGGTGCCGACGGTAAGGGGTTCGACAGCACCAGGATGGCCATGGGTTCCTTTTTTTCTTGAACGTCGCTCTCTTAAGCGTCGTACCCCGGGTTGCGGCGATCAAGCCTTCGCAACAGGCCCGGCCAGACGAGGTTGGCGCCCTTGCCTTTGGTGGCGGCCTTCGATTGTTCGCGGTTCAGGTCGATCATCGACTGCGGCAACTCGTTCAACTCCACGCCACCCGACTGCGCCAGGATCTGCATGCGGCAGGAGGTTTCGAGCTGGTACATATTGCTAAAGGCTTCGGCGATGGTGCGGCCGCAGGTGAGCAGGCCGTGGTTGCGCAGGATGAGGCTGTTGGCCGTGCCCAGGCTTTTCACCAGACGCGGTTTCTCGTCATCGCGCAGGGCCACGCCTTCATAGTCGTGGTACGCGATGGAGTTGAGCGGGAAGGTGGAATGCTGCGACAGCGCCAGCAGCCCGCGCTTCTGCGCCGACACCGCCGTGCCGTGCAGCGTGTGCGTGTGCAGCACGCAGCCGACCTCGGGCCGCGCCTCGTGCACCGCACTGTGGATCGTGAAGCCGGCAGGGTTGACGTCGAACTTCGTCTCCATCATCGGCGCGCCCTGCTCGTTCACCTTGACCAGGCTCGACGCGGTGATCTCGTCGAAGAACAAGCCGTAGGGGTTGATCAGGAACTGGTCGTGGTGGCCGGGCACGCGCGCCGAGATGTGGGTGAAGACGAGGTCGTCCCACCCGAAGAGCGCCACCAGGCGGTAGCAGGCGGCCAGGTCGACACGCGTTTGCCACTCTTCGGGAGAAACCTGATGGCGGATGGAAGGAATGTCCAACGTAGCTGCTGTCATGGTGTCTCCTGGGGTGTTGGTCGGTCTTGCAAGCCTGCCTGGATTTCTGCCGGGGTGGTGTCTCGCGGGTGTCTAGTTACTTACAGCGCTTTCACCAACTCCGGCACAGCGGTGAAGAGATCGGCTTCCAGACTGTAGTCAGCGATCGAGAAGATCGGTGCCTCGGGGTCTTTGTTGATGGCCACGATCACCTTGCTGTCCTTCATGCCGGCCAGGTGCTGGATGGCACCCGAGATGCCTGCGGCGATGTACAGCTGAGGTGCCACGATCTTGCCGGTCTGCCCGACCTGCCAGTCGTTGGGGGCATAGCCCGCATCCACCGCAGCTCGGCTGGCACCGAGTGCGGCACCGAGCTTGTCGGCCAGCGGCGTGAGCACTTCGTTGAACTTGTCGCTGCTGCCCAATGCGCGGCCACCCGAGACGATGATCTTGGCGGCGGTTAGCTCGGGGCGGTCGTTCTTGGCGATCTCCGAGCCCATGAACTTGGACTTGCCGTTGTCGGCCGCGGCTGTCGTTGTTTCAACGGCGGCGCTGCCACCCGTTGCCGCTGCCGGGTCGAAGCCGGTGGTGCGCACGGTGATGACCTTCACCTTGTCAGCGCTTTGCACCGTGGCAATGGCGTTGCCGGCGTAGATGGGGCGCTCGAAGGTATCGGGGCTGATCACCTTGGTGATGTCGCTGATCTGGCCGACATCGAGCTTGGCGGCCACGCGCGGGGCGATGTTCTTGCCGGCGGCTGTTGCTGCGAAGAGGATGTGGCTGTAGCT
>JACMKW010000341.1 GCA_014379885.1 Rhizobacter sp. | reverse complement strand
CGACCACGGGATTTCGCCCCGTTCAGTGACCCGCCCGAGGCACCGGCCTCAACGCGCGCAAGCGCCTGTGGAACCCGCTGCCCCGGTATGAACCACGTTGCCCGTGACCTTGGAGCCGGGTGACGACACCGCCGTCACCGACTGGTTGGGTGCACCGGTCGGGAAGCAGGCGATGTTGTTGCGCACGATGGCGTCTCGGTCGGCCTCATCGCCCGGGCCCACATCGCCGCGGATCGACACACCCACGTGGTAGGTGGTGTTGGTGTTGATGAAGCGGTTGTTCTCCACCACGATGCCGGGCGCCGAGTTGACGCAGACGCTGCAACCGCCCAGGTTGATCAAGGTGTTGTTGCGAACCACGAAGTTTCGGAACCATTCGGGCGAGGTATAGCCGGTGGTGATCGAGATGCCCCAGCAGCCCGGGGCCGCGGCCGGTTGCTCAAAGGTGTTGCCCTCGATCAGCATGCCGTCCATCTGCCCATGCATGGTGAAGTTGCCGCCCTTGCACACCCCATTGACCACCGAGTTGTTGCGAAAGATGTTGTTGCGCACCACGTTGTTGCGCCCGCCGGTGTCGTTGCCCGAGAGGTAGATGGCGTGGTCGAAACCGCTGCCAGAGAAGTTGTTGCCCTCAAACAGGTTGCCTTCGATCACGCTGTCGCTGAACTGGCCCAGGATGCCCATGCCGCGGTTGCGGCTGATGGTGTTGTTGCGGATGAGCACGTTGGTCACGCCATGGGGCGCCCGGGCCTGCGAATGGATGCCAATGTGGAAACCCGTGATCTCCATGTTCTCGATGGTCACGCTGCGCAGGTTGTGAATCAGGAACAAGCCCCAGGCCGAACTGCCCATGCCATCGAGCTTGAGGTTGCGCAGCGTGTAGCCCCCATCGTTGGTGGCGTTGTTGTACTCGCCGAACAAGAATGCCGCCCCTTTCTGGTCGGGCGCCTGGATCCACGGCCGGTCTCCGCTGCCATAGGCGTCGAGAACCAGGGGCTCCTTGGGCGTGGCGTTCGGGTTGTCCAGGAACAGCGCCGGCTGCACCCAGACGCCACCCCGCGCCAGAAGCAGCTTGCTGCCCGCGGGCAACGCATTGAAATTCACGCTGGCCAGGTTACGTTTGGGGGAGGCCTCACTGGTGCCTGAGTTCGAATCGCTGCCCTGCACACAGGTCTTGGCGGCGCCAGGCAGGCAGTCAGAGAAATAGTAGGTTCGACCGGCGGCGCCAGCGACGGTGGAGCAAGCGATGCCTGCACACGCCAGGGCAAGGACACACGCCATTCTTCGGGCCGCAAACTGAGCCCGGTTGCGATTTGCGCCCGAGCGCGGTGATTCTGTGCTTTGCATCTGCTTGCCCATTTGTCTTCTCGAGGCCCCGTTCAGTTTGAAGTCAGCTGAGATCAGAATACATCACGATGATGTGCGCCCGGAACAAGAAGCGCATTCTGAGTGGAGAGCAAGACGATGGGCTGCTGGAACTCGCAATACCCCCTTCTCCATGAAAAACGGCCTCGCAGCAAGCTGCGAGGCCGTTACCGGCAAAGCGCCGGGTCACTGATGCTTGCTTAGCGTGCGCAAACTCCAGTGCTTGCTGCCGCGCCAGTCAGCATGACGTTGTTCGTCACTGTGCTGTTAGGCGAGCTCACACGCACAACAGTGCTACCGACATTCGCGGCGGTGTAGCACGCCGTGTTGTTGCGCACAATCGCGTTGCCGTCAAGCACGTCACCACCTTGGTACTCGTTGTGGCCGACGCTGATGCCGGTCTGGTAGGTGGTCTGCGTGTTGATGATCACGTTGCCTTCGACCAGGATGCCAGGCGCGCTCTGCGCATTCATGGCGGTGTTGCCGAAGTTGATCAGCGTGTTATTGCGCACCACCGCGTTGCGGAACCACTCGGCCGTGGTGTAGCCCTGCGTGATCGACATTCCCCAGCAACCAGCCGCAGCCGCGTCTTGCTGAATGGTGTTGCCCTCGATCAGCAGGCCGTCAATCTGACCGTGGAAGGTCATGTTGCCACCCAAGCACATGCCGTTCACCACCGAGTTGCGGATGTAGCGGTTGTTGCGGATGGTGATGTTCTGACCGCCACCGATGTAGCTGCCATGGTCGAAGCCGCTGCCACCGAAGTTGTTCGCTTCAATGAGGTTGCCTTCCATCAGCAGGTCGCTGTAATGGCCCAGGAGGCCCATGCCGCGGTTGTGGTGGATGTTGTTGTTGCGCAGTGTGATGCCACGCACGGTGTGCGCGTCGGTGTCGTTCGAGTTGACCCCGATGCGAAAGCCGGTGATCTCGCTGTTTTCGATCACCACGTCGCGCACCACATGGACGAACCAGAAGGCCCACTCAGCCGTGCCGCGACCGTCGAACTTGATGTTGCGGAAGGTGTAGCCGCCATCGTTGCTGGTGTTGTTCCAGCCGCCGCCCAGGTTGAACATGTTGCCCGTGGATTGGCTGAACGTAGGCAAGGGGCCGGCGCCGTAGGCGTCGAACACCAAGGGCGCAGCTGCGGTTGTCCGCGTGTTCTCCAGGACGGTCTGCGACCAGTTCCATGAACCGCCACGAGCGAACAGCAGACGCGAGCCTGCAGCCAGTGTGTTCAAGTTGATGCCGGCCAGGTTCTGCTTAGGAGCCGCCTGGGTGCCTGCGCTGGCGTTGCTGCCAGGCAGGCAGCCCACTGCTGCGCCGGTCTGGCAGTCGGAGAAGTAGTACGTGACCGCACCCGATGGTGCAGGTGCAGGTGCAGGTGCAGGTGCAGGTGCAGGTGCAGGTGCTGGTGCTGGTGCTGGTGCTGGTGCTGGTGCTGGTGCAGGCGATGGAGCCGGTGCGGGGGCCGGTGCAGGCGCCGGACTGGGTGACGGAGCCGGCGTTGGGGCCGGAGTGGGAGCAGGTGACGGTGCTGGGGTAGGAGCTGGCTTGGGCGCAGGAGCAGGAACGCCGACGGGATCCGGGCTGGTCGGGGCATCACTGGATTCCCACAGCCCGTTGCCACCGCCGCAACCGGCCAAGGCAAGCGCTGCCACAGAGAACCAGAGTCCCGGAAAAGTCCGTCGCGTTTGCTTGTTCGTCATTTGTGTCCGCTCGTAGCAGCCCCAGTTCCGGGAAACATCAGCAGGTTGCGTGCCGTGCCGGCCACCCCTCAAAGCGGGCCGTCTTCAGCAGCCTCATGACCAATTTCGTCCATGCGGCTGACGGGGCATCACCAACCACCCAAATCGGGTGACATTTTCTAGGCAGGCGTGGCTCTTCCGGGGGCGGAATTGTCGCAAGTGGTAAGTGAAATGCGCGCTAGGCGCACCCGATCGACGGGCCGCGCGACGCGAAAACAGTTCGGGTAACTACTGAACTGAGTGGCCCCGAACGGAGGCGTTGCGGGCACATTCCTCGGTTGCACGGCGTTTGCCGACCACCAAGGCGCGCCACTGGTAGCTCGTCAGGAAGCGCCTGAACTCGGGGTCTTGGTAACGCGGCTTACCTTGCAGTGCGCTCCAGATCCAGCCCCAGAGGATGGTGAGTTGCCCCACCACATAAGGCCTCTGGTTCATGCGCGACAGCACACTCGCGGCGAGAAACAGGAAACCGGTTCCCATGTAGTACTGGCCATAACCTTGGCGAAAGCGGCCGGTGTAAATGCCTTTGTCGCTGGCGCCCATGAGCCGCAGGTGCACGAAGCGAAGTGCGGGCTCGTCCCAGCTGATGGCTGTCCAGCCCCGCATGCGGCACTTGTGGCCGTCAATGCCGTCCCAGCCCACCTCGCGCACAAAGCCACCGATTTCCTTGAAGCAGGCCACGCGATAAAACTTCGTCATGCCCAGCGAGTTTTCATCGCCATGCTTTTCGTTGATGAGCTGGCCGTCTTTTTCAACGTAGGCCTTGCCGCTGCAGGTGCCGATGCGCGGGTTGGCGACCATGCGGTCAATCAGCGTTTCGAAGTAGCGCTCGGGCAAGCGCAGGTCGAGGTCAAGCTTGCAGAGGTAGTCGTAGTCGTCAGGGTTGATGGCGGCATAGCCAGAGTAGAAAGCGTCGACCACACCGGGGCCGACGGCACGGTGCCCGCGGTCAGCACGCGTCACGATTTGGATCCAGTCGTGACGTTTTGCATACTCCGCGAGGATCGCCGGCGTCTGATCGGTGGACCCGTCATCAACGATCACCCACTTGGCCGGCTGAAGTGATTGCGCCACCACAGTGTCGAGCGTCTGGCGCATCAAGTCCGCTTCGTTGCGGCACGGCGAGATCAACACGTATCTGTCGGGCTTCTGGGGCATTGCTGCTTTCACGTTCGTCGTTCCACTGTGGTGTCGGGGGGGCACGGAACGAGACATTTCGCTCTCTGTGACCGCGCCATGACCGGACAACCCTCTGTCCAAGGGGAAGTCCCTGCCCGCACTTGCTGGCAACATCAGGCATTACCCGCAGGCCTTGCGTCGCTCGTCGCGAACGGATTGTAGGCACCGGTGACCTTCCGGCGAACCCCGCAACTGCGGTAGTTCGTGGTGGCCGGTCCCCCGTGAACGACGATGACGCCAGGCCGGCAAACCGGCTCACGGCTGCGGTGCACTCAACGGAGAAGAAGCAATGAAGGTAACGATCATCGGTACGGGTTATGTGGGCCTCGTGACTGGCGCCTGCCTGTCCGAGATGGGCAACCACGTGGTCTGCCTCGATCTGGATGCGAAGAAGATCCAGGTGCTCAATGACGGGGGCATCCCCATCTATGAGCCGGGGCTCAAGGAGATCGTCCAGCGCAACGTCGCTGCCGGCCGGTTGCAGTTCACGACCAACGTCGAACAGGCCGTGAACCACGGCACCATGCAGTTCATCGGTGTGGGCACGCCGCCTGATGAAGACGGCTCAGCTGACCTGCAGTACGTTCTTTCAGCCGCGCGCAGCATCGGCCGCTACATGACCGACTACAAGGTCGTCATCGACAAGAGCACCGTGCCAGTGGGTACGGCAGACAAGGTCAAGGCCGCCATCGCCGAAGAGCTCGCCAAGCGCGGCAAGACGGTTGATTTCGCCGTGGTCTCCAACCCCGAATTCTTGAAGGAAGGCGCGGCCGTTGAAGACTTCATGCGGCCCGACCGCATCGTGGTCGGCGCTGACGACGAACGCTCGGTGCTGCTGATGCGCGCGCTCTACGCGCCCTACATCCGCAGCCATGAACGCCTGCTGGTGATGGACGTGCGCAGCGCCGAGTTCACCAAGTACGCCGCCAACTCCATGCTGGCCACGCGCATCAGTTTCATGAACGAGCTGGCACTGCTGGCCGAGAAGGTTGGCGCGGACATCGAGCTGGTGCGCAAGGGCATCGGCAGCGACCCACGCATCGGCTACCAGTTTCTCTATGCGGGCACCGGTTACGGTGGCTCGTGCTTCCCGAAAGACGTGAACGCCTTGATGCGCACCGGCAAGGAATACGGCATCGACCTGATGGTGCTCGACGCCGTGGATCGCGCCAACAAGCGCCAGAAGTCGGTGCTGGTCGACAAGGTCGTGGCCCGCTTCGGCTCAGACCTGCGCGAGCGCCGCTTCGCCATGTGGGGCCTGGCCTTCAAGCCCAACACTGACGACATGCGTGACGCACCCAGCCGCGATGTGATCGAGCAGCTGGCTCGCATGGGCGCCACCATCGTGGCCTACGACCCGGCAGCGGCTGAAGAGGCACACCGCGTGCTGAGCCATGTCGAGTCGCTGCGCATTGTCGACAACGTGGCGAGCACGCTGGAAGGCGCTGACGCCTTGTTGATCCTCACCGAATGGCGCGAGTTCAAGAGCCCCGACTTCGAGCAGATCAAGAGCCTGCTCAAGCAGCCCATCGTGTTCGACGGGCGCAACCTTTATGAGCCGGCGCTGATGAAAGAACTGGGCTTCGAATACCAGGGCATTGGCCGCGGCACGAAGCAGCTCAGCCTATAAACATCAGCACTTGATGCCCACGTGCAGCGCCACCACCCCGGCGCTCAGGTTGTGCACGTCCACATGGCCGAAGCCGGCCGTTTTCATCATCGCCTTCAGCTCTTGTTGGCCGGGGTGCATGCGGATCGATTCGGCCAGGTAGCGGTAGCTGTCGGCATCGCCCGCCACCAGTTGGCCGATGCGCGGCAGCACCTTGAACGAGTACCAGTCGTAGGCCTT
>JACMKW010000340.1 GCA_014379885.1 Rhizobacter sp. | reverse complement strand
TGTGGCCATGGGGCGCGCACTCGCGCGCAACCCCAAGCTCTTCTTGTTCGACGAACCGCTCAGCAACCTCGACGCCAAGCTGCGTGTGGAAATGCGCGCCGAGATCAAGCTCCTGCACCAGCGCACCCGCACCACCACCGTGTACGTCACGCACGACCAGGTGGAAGCCATGACGCTGGGCGACCGCATCGCGGTGATGCGCGACGGCGTGGTGCAGCAGTTCGGCACACCCGACGACATCTACACCCGACCCGCCACGCGCTTCGTCGCCGAGTTCATCGGCTCGCCGGCCATGAACATGCTGCAAGCCGATGCGGTGAAGCAAGGTGACACCGTGCTCAACGTGAAAGGCCAAGCCATCACGCTGAGCGCGGCGCAGCAGCAGGCCTTGCAGCAAACGCCCACCACCGGCTGCGTGATCGGGCTCAGGCCCGAGTGCATCCAGCTCGCAGACGTTGGTGTGCCCGGTCGCCTGACCCTGCTCGAACCCACCGGCCCCGATACCTATGCCTTCGTCGACACCGCCCTCGGCAGCCTGGTGCTGCGCACGGGCGGGCGCGTGACGCAGCGTGTAGGCGACAGCGTGCGCGTGGCCTGGGACGCACGCGACCTGCATGTGTTCGACGCCACCAGCGAGGAGCGCATCGGCTGACGTTGAGGCACGCCACAGTCCTGGGTGGCGCAGCATCTTTGCGGCGATGTTGACTGCGGGTTAGCCCTGCAAGCGCGTCCTGCACAATCTGCGGGCTCACCCGGAGACTCGCATGACCCCCGAAGAAAGCCGCGCGCTGCGCGACAAGCTCATCGCCGCGCGACAGGCCTTGCCCGACCGGCTGGAACTGGCCGTGCAACTGCAAAGTGTGCTGCGCACCTGGCTGGTGAGCCGGCGCGAGTCGAGCATCGGCGCCTACTGGCCGATCAAAGGCGAGTTCGACCCGCTGCCCGCCCTGTTTCGCTGGAGCGAAGGTGGCCCCGAAGGGTCACCACGCCGCATCGGCCTGCCGGTGGTGCACAAGGCGACCGGCGAGCTGCGCTTTCATGTGTGGTTCCCGGGCTGCCCGATGGAGCTCGATGCGTATGACATTCCCAAGCCCAAGGACACCGACGAGTTCAAGCCCGCGCTGCTGCTGGTGCCCTGCGTGGGCTATGGCCCCGAGGGCATCCGGCTGGGCTATGGCGGTGGTTTCTACGACCGCACCTTGTCAGAGCTGCAACCGCGGCCACTGACCATCGGCATCGGCTACGCGCACGGCTTTTTGCCGATGCTGCGCAGCGAGCCTGACGACCTGCCGCTGGATGTGGTGTTGACGGAAGAGGGCGAGGTGTGGCGCAGGGGGTGACGGGATATCCATGGCTGAACCTGGCCCTCAGCGCCTACCCGACCTTTGGTTCTGCGGGTGCCCAGTGAGGCCCCAGCAGCGCGCGCCCGGTTGACTCGGCAATCTGGTTCGAGAAGGCGGCGTTGTGGACTGCGCGGCCCAGCGTCACGGCGCCGACCAGCGCGGCCAGCGCAGCGCAGGCCGCGTCGAGATCGCGCGGAACGGCGGGGGAGCGTGGCCCGGCCAGAATCGCCTCGGCGACGTCGCGAAGACCTGCCTCGAAGGCGGCGCGCGACGCTTCGTCTGAGCGAGCCACCTCGGGAGAAAGACTTTGCAGCGTGCAACTATCGGACAGATCGCAGGTGCGCTTGAACCCCAGGTAGAACCGCACGAACTCAGGCCACCATGCCTTGGCGTGGGTGGACTGAAAGTGCAGCACGCCGCCCTTGAGCTCGCTCATGCCCTGGCTCACCGCTTCCTGGAAGGCGGACGATTTCGAGTCGAAGTGCACATAGAACGCACCAGAGGTGACCCCCGCCGCCTTGGCCAACCCGTCCACCCCCATGCCGCCAAAACCGTTGCGGCGAAATCCGCGGGCTGCGGCATCAACGATGCGGCGGCGGGTGTGCAGCTTCTGCTCGGCTCGTGACATAGGGCTTCCTCTGGACAGGGGGGCCCTCATTTTAGTTGTTGGCGAAACGAACGTTATGTGCCTGCCCTGCGGCACGCTCAAGCAAACTGCGCCAGACCGTTGCCAAACGACCAGTTCTCACGCGTCGTCTCGACAAGATTGATGATCACGTCTTCGGGCCTCACGCCCGCACTGCGCGCGGCTCGTGCCGCGATGCCGGCGTAGAGAGCCCGCTTCTGCTCGATGGTTCGCCCCGCTGCGCAGGTGATCTGAATGAACACCAGCTCGGAACTGTGCTCGATTCCGAGGAAAGTTTTCGGTGCGACCAAGGCCCCTGGCGAAGCGTGTTCGGTGATGATCTGGAACAGATCATCTTCGGGGATGCCGAACGTTTCGACCAGGGCGCCGTGAACGCTGGCGGACAGTGCGCTGGCGTAGTCGGGCGACTTGCCCGCGATGTGTGAAATGCGTACGAGTGGCATGGGGTGGTGTCTGCGTTGGAGTGAAAAGCTCAAAGCGATACCTATGAGTGACCTTCCTCAGCTGCACCCAATTCCGTTCGGGCTGAGCTTGTCGAAGCCGGCGCAGTGCACGGTGCACCGTCCCTTCGACAAGGCCTTTGGTCCTGAGCTGCGTCGAAGGGTCAGGGCGATCGGGAATACAGGCTCAGGGCGAACGGAGGGTGGCTGAGCCTCGGGTCAGCCCTTGGAGACGGCCTCGCCGAGCTGGGCGTTCGTCATTGCCTTGCCATTGATTCCCCAAGCGCCGTCAACGGCATGCACCACGTTGACCCAGATGAATTCCTTTGGCAGCTTGCCGCCCGAGGCGTCGTGGACGATGTTGGTCGCTTCCTCAACGTAGCCGTTTTGAATCTCGCGGGTGGTGAACGCGAATGAAGGCACCTTCCATTCGATGAAGGCGATTCGAGCCTCCTTCGACCCGGAGAACGTGTGCTCCGCAGAAACAACATTGATGGAGCCGATCACGTTGGGGGTCATGACCTTGTTTCCGGTGAGGCCGTGCCACTTGAGCATGGCGTCGGACAAACGAGCGAACGTGGCTTTTTCGGTGCCCTTGGGCAGGACGCCTTCGGTGAGGGTGAGGGTGAGCGGCATGGCAAGACTCCAAAGAGTTGGTTGTGAACTCGCAGTTGGCAGCGAGAGACAGATCGTTAACATAACGACCGTGATGCAATATACATAACGTTCGTGATGCAGTCAACCGTGCCTGGTTGGCGGGGCAACAACGCCCGCTGACCGATCGGAATTTGCCGTGCATGCGGTCGCCCTCTGGCCTGCGTCAGCTGGGCCGTTTGGTGATGCGCAGGTCGGGCTTCGGCGCTTTCCAGCCGCTGGGGAACAGCAACTTGGCATCTTCGTCAGTCACCGAGCCGGCGATGATCACGTCTTCGCCCTGCTTTCAGTTCACCGGCGTGGCATCGAGTCGAGCACATGCAAGATTTCATCGAAGTTGCGGCCATCGTCGACTCCCACCCCTGCAAACTACATCATCACCAAGGCCACTGATGGACATCACCAAACTCTTCGCGTTGGGCACCCTTGTGGGCGACAAGCTCGTGGCGCGAAGCGAGACGATCGCCGTGGCCGAGTCGTCAACAGGCGGGCTGATCTCGGCTGCGTTGCTGTCTCGTGCCGGTGCGTCGGCGTACTACTTTGGCGGTGCGGTGTTGTACACACGCCGTTCATTCCGGCTCTTGACCACGCTCACCGCAGACGACATGGCCGGCATGCGTTCGTCGAGCGCGCCCTATGCGCAGCTGCTGGCGCGACACCAGCGGGCGCGGTTTCGTGCGAGTTGGGGTTTGGCGGAAACGGGTGCTGCCGGGCCGACCGGCAACCCCTACGGCGACCCTGCGGGCCACAGCTGCCTGGCAGTCGATGGCCCGGTGAACCGTGAGCTCGTGCTGCGCACCGGCCTGGAGGACCGAGCCAACAACATGATCCTGTTTGCAATTGCAGCGCTTGAGTTGCTGGAGCAAGCCATCGATGCCGGGCCGCCCTAGAGCCGACGCTTCTGCGCTGGTAAAAGAAGCGAGTCTCAGGGCTTTCAGGCAGCCGCGCCTACACTCGGCGGCTTCAAGGTTTACATCACTGGCACCGACGCCGCAGGAGCCTGCCCCTTCCGGCCACTCTCCCCACCGCCATGAACCGACTGCAGACCGAGTTGCATCGCCTGTACCTCCCTCACTCAGCAGCCGAGCCCGGTGCTGACGCTGCAGCTTCCAGTCTGATCGATCCCGAGGGCAAGGTGCGCGCCATGGTGCTGGAGCTGGCCCGGCCGGCAAACTGGGAGCTGCTGTCCAAGGTGTGGCGCGGGGTTCAGGTCGATCTGGAACTGCCCGCCCCTGCCATCGCCGTCTCGGGCACGGATGGCTTTCAGCTCTGGTTCTCGCTCTCACAGCCTGTTTCCGTGGCGCAAGCCCATGCCTTTCTGGCGTCTTTGCGCGCGCGCTTTCTTGCCGACGTCGCACCCAAGCGCGTGTGCCTGATGCCTGCCGTGGATGCCTCGGCACCGCGCCAGGCGCTTCACGCACGGGGGGTTCCTGCCGAGCAGGAGCAGACCGGCAATTGGTCTGCGTTCGTGGCGTCAGATCTCGCGCCCGTCTTCGCTGACACACCCTGGCTCGACATTCCCCCCAGCAACGAAGGCCAGGCAGACTTGCTCAGCCGCCTGGAAAGCATCAAGCCACCAGCATTTGAGGCGGCCCTGGAGCGGCTGAGGCCGGCCACGCCCGCTGATGCCGGCCACTTGCTCGCTGGGGCAGCCGCCTCGGTTGGGTCTCAGGACGCGAAGCGCTTTTTGCTGCAGGTCATGAACGATGACACCGTGGCACTGGCCCTTCGGATCGAAGCGGCCAAGGCGCTCTTGCCCTGCACCGACGAACATCACCCCGATGCCAAGTTCTAAGGTGTCCTTGAACAAGCCTTCAGCCCGCGGCTAGCGCGCAAGGTCGACCTGCCCCCTTGCACAGATCAGGGCCATGGAGGGAACCTGCCGCGCCGTGTGCGGTCTGCCATAAGCCCGTTCGAAGCCAGTTGTTCGATAGTGCCGCGTCACCGCTTGGATAAAGCCACTCATGACCCACACGCATTCCAACGCCATTAAATTCCCCGGCCCTATTCAGCGCCGCCTCGAACGCAGTGCGCAGCATTTCCTCACGCCACCTGCAGGCGGTGCGGTGGTTTCGTTCAGTGAACCGCCTGGCGAACCGGCGCTGGTGGGGCCTGATTCTCTTTCGTGGCGCATGTTCAAGAGCCCGCTGGTGATGTTCATTGGCGGCGTGACGGCCGTGGTGCTGCAGCTGGCCGAGCCGCGCGTGCGCGCAGGCGTGTGGGATCACACCTCGTTTCGCAAGAACCCGCTGCAACGCCTTCAGCGCACCGGGCTGGCCGCGATGATGTCGGTGTACGGCCCGCGCAGCCAGGCCGAGGCGCTGATTGCGCGGGTCAACCGCTTGCATGCCACCGTCAGCGGCGTGTCGGCCGATGGCCACGCCTACAACGCGCTCGACCCCGAGCTGCTCAACTGGGTGCAGCTCACCGCGGGCTACGGGTTCACCGCGGCATATCACGCGTTTCAGCGGCCCATCACGCAGCCTGAGCTCGATGCGCTGTTTGACGAAGGGCGTGCGTCGTCTGCGCTCTATGGCGTGACGGGCGCGCCACAAACGCCGGCCGAGTCTGATGCGCTGTTCGAACGCATGGCGCCGAAGCTCGAAGCCTCGCCCATCGTGTTGGAGTTCCTCGACATCATGCGAAGCGTGCCGGCGCTGCCACGAGTGGCGCGGCCGCTGCAGCGCTTGCTGGTCAAGGCTGGCATCGACATCTTGCCGCCGTGGGTGCGTGAGCGCCTGCAGCTGGGGCCCGAGTGGTCGCTCAAGCGCTGGGAGCGTTGGGTGGTCACACGCGCGGTGCGCATGACCGACCGCTTGCTGCTCACCAGCAGCCCGGCCGTGCAGGCGTGCCGGCGCTTGGGCTTGCCTGACGACTACCTCTATCGCACGACCGTGCCGGCCTGATCGCGGCGAGGGGGAGTGACTCCTTCAGCTTTTGCCAACCAGGCCTTCAGCCCGCTCCCTCGCCCGCGCCGTCACGCTCCCGGCCAGACCCACCGCACCGCGGTTCGCCAGCATGCGCGCAAACACGCCGCGCACCTCATCGGTGCTGACCGCCCGTAAGCGCTCCAGCCACCCCTGCACATCGCGCAGCCGCCCGAAGGTGAACACATCCTGCACTGCCGCTTCGAGCTGCTTGGCCGGGTGCTCCAGCGCGCGCAGGGTGCGCACGGTGATCTGGTTGCGGGCGCGTTGCAGGCCCACGGGGTCGGTGATTTCGGCGTGCTGTTTGAGCAGGCGTGCGGTTTCAGTGAAGAACGCGTCGGCCTGTTGCGGGGCGGTCGCCGCATCGATGACCAGCTGTCCGGCATGAGGCATCACGTCGGTCGAGCAGGCCACGTGGTACGCAAGGCCGCGCCGTTCGCGTATCTCGTCGAGCAGCGGCGAACTCATGCCTTCGCCCAGCAGCGCTGCGGCAAGCACATGGACGATGTGCCCGTCATCCGCCAGTGCTGGTGCCTCAAAGCCCAGCACGATCTGGCATTGCTCGCTGCCCGAGAGCCGGCGCAGCTTCACGCCGCCTTGCCACACGGGCGCTGTCACGGTGTTGGGTTCGCCGCGCGGCATGCCGCTGAACGCAGCCTCGGTGGCGCGCAAGAACTTGGCTTCGTCGACCGGCCCGGCCGCCGCCACCACCACGTTGCAGGCGGTGTACTGGCGTTGCACGTAGGCCAGCAAGTCGTCGCGGGTGATGCGCTTGAGGTTGGCACGGCTTCCGATCACTGAGCGGCCCGCCGGGTGCTGCGCTCCGTAGCAGGCGCGGTCAAACAGCTCGAAGGCGATGTTCACCGGGTCTTCCTCGAACTCGGTGAACTCGTGTTGCAACACCTGGCGCTCGCGCTCCAGCTCGTCGGCCGGGAAACTGCTGTTGAGCACGATGTCGGCCAGCAACGCCACGAAGGTCGGCAGGTCGGCGGCCAAGCCTTCGATGTGGAAGGCGGTGTGGTCTTTGTCGGTGTGCGCGTTGACCTCGGCGCCGAGCCGTTCGGCGTCGAGGTTGATGCGCTGGCAGTCACGCGTGTGCGTGCCCTTGAAGGCCATGTGCTCGACCACGTGGCTGATGCCGTTCAGCAGCCTGGGCTCGTGCAGGCTGCCAGTGCGGATGAACACGCTCAGGCTCACCGTCTGTCGCCAGGGCATGGGAATGGCAACGACGCGCAGGCCGTTGGGGAGGGTGTGCAGGCTAGGGTTCACGCCGCTAGTGTCGCCGCCTGGCGCTTTGCGGCGTTCTCCTACAGCGCTGTTGTGCGTCAGCCGACTGCCGCTGCAGCGCGCGTTGGGCAGTATTCACGCTGTGCTGACCAGAGGGGTCGGCCTCAACCAATAACAGGAGAACCTCATGAAGAAACTCATCACCGTCTTGGCTCTGCTCACAGCCAGTGGCTTTGCGTTCGCGCAAGCAGGCACTGCCGTGAAGGAGACTGGCAAGGCCACCTCCGAGACGGCCAAACAAGCGGCTGAGAACAGCAAGGCTGCTGTGTCCGACCAGCCTGAAAAGACGGTGCACAAGGCGAAGGCCAAGGTGCACAAAGCCAAGGCCAGGCAGCACCGTGCCAAGGCCAAGGAAGCGGCGAAAGAAACGGTCAACTGACCGGTAGCGAAGTTGCGCGCGGGGTCACCCCCCGCCGCTCAACCACCGTTC
>JACMKW010000339.1 GCA_014379885.1 Rhizobacter sp. | reverse complement strand
GCCAACGTGATGCGCCTGCTCGAAGTGGTGCGCGGCGAGAAGACCGGCAAAGACGTGCTGGCCACCTCGATGGCGCTGGCCAAGAAGATCAAGAAGATCGCCGTGGTGTCAGGCGTGTGCGACGGCTTCATCGGCAACCGCATCGTGGCCCGCTACGGCCAGGCTTCGAATGAGCTGCTGAACGCCGGCGCTTCGCCTGCGCAGATCGACAACGCGCTGCAGAAGTTTGGTCTGGCCATGGGCATCTACCGCATGGGCGATCTGGCTGGTCTCGACATCGGCTACGCCGGCCGCAAGCGCCGCAAGGAAGCCAACCCTGAGGCCTACATCCCCATCGTGGCCGACCGCCTGGCCGAAGCCGGCCGCTTTGGCCAGAAGACGGGCGCCGGCTGGTACCGCTATGAAGCCGGCAACCGCAACCCGATTCCGGACCCGACCGTCGACAAGATCATCGAAGACTTCCGCAAGGAGCGTGGCCTGACGGCCCGCAAGATCACCGACGCCGAAGTCATCGAACGTTGCATCTACGCGATGGTCAATGAAGGCGCTCGCATCCTCGAAGAAGGCATCGCCCAGCGCGCCTCCGACATCGACGTGGTCTACCTCAATGGCTACGGCTTCCCGCAACACCGCGGTGGCCCGATGCTCTACGCCGACACCGTGGGCCTGGCCAACGTGGTGCGTGCGCTCAAGCGCATTGCCGCCGAGCCGGGCGCCGACGCCAAGTTCTGGCAACCCGCGCCGCTGCTGCTGAAGCTGGCCGAAGAAGGCAAGACTTTCAACTGACCCGCAGGGGGCTAGCCGCCCCCACGGGTCATCCCGGCGAACGCCGGGATCCACGAATGCCTCAACCGCCACGCAAAGACACACAGATCACAAGGAATCCAACATGACAACCGAAGCCGTCATCGTCTCCACCGCCCGCACTGGCCTGGCCAAGTCGTGGAAGGGTGCTTTCAACATGACCTACGGCGCCACACTCGCCGCGCACTCGATCGAGCACGCCGTCAAGCGCGCCGGCATCGACCCCGCAGAAGTTGAAGACGTCTTCCTCGGCGGCTCGCTCTCCGAAGGCACCACGGGCGGCAACATCGCGCGCGCCGCCGCCCTGCGCGCCGGCCTGCCGGTCACGACCGCCGGCGTCACCATCAACCGCTTCTGCTCGTCGGGCCTGCAAGCGATTGCGATGGCAGCGCACAGCATCATTGTTGATGGCGTTCAAGTCGCCATCGGCGGTGGTGTGGAGTCGATCTCGTGCGTGCAAAACGAAACCAACCGCCACATGCGCGCTGACCCGGCCCTGCTGGAATCGAAGCCCGAGATCTACTGGAGCATGCTGCAGACCGCCGAGATGGTGGCCAAGCGCTACAACATCTCGAAAGAGTCGCAAGATGAATACGGCGTTCGCAGTCAGCTGCGCGCTGCCGCTGCGCAAGTGGCAGGCAAGTTCAACGACGAGATCGCCCCAATGACCACGCGCATGGGCGTGGTCGACAAGGTGACCGGCCGCCTGAGCACGAAAGAAGTGACCATCTCCGCCGACGAAGGCATCCGCCCCGACACCACGATCGAAGCCGTGTCCAAGATCCGCGCGGCCCTGCCGGGTGGTGTGGTCACGGCCGGCAACGCCAGCCAGTTCTCCGACGGCTCCTCGGCCTGCGTGCTGATGAACGGCAAGCTGGCCGAACAGCGCGGCATCAAGCCGATGGGCATCTTCCGCGGCTTCGCGGTGGCTGGCTGCGAGCCTGACGAAATGGGCATCGGGCCGGTGTTCGCCATCCCCAAACTGCTGAAGCAAACGGGCCTGAAGATCAGCGACATCGGCTTGTGGGAGCTGAACGAAGCTTTCGCCTGCCAGGTGATCTACAGCCGCGACAAGCTGGGCATTCCTGATGACCGCTTGAACGTCAATGGCGGCGCGATTGCGGTGGGTCACCCTTACGGCGTGACCGGTTCGCGTTTGACCGGCCACGCGCTGATCGAAGGCAAGCGCCGCGGCGTGAAGTACGTGGTCGTGACCATGTGCATCGGTGGCGGCCAGGGCGCAGCGGGCCTGTTCGAAGTCGTCTGATGTCCGTTCGCGACCTCTTCAAGCTCGACGGCAAAATCGCGCTCGTCACCGGCGGCTCGCGCGGCCTCGGCCTGCAAATGGCCGAGGCGCTGGGCGAGATGGGCTGCAAGCTTGTCATCAGCGCGCGCAAGGCCGACGAGTTGGCCGAAGCCCAGGCCCACTTGAAGGGCCTGGGCTTCGAAGCGACGCCCATCTCCAACGATCTGTCGAAGTTCGACCAGATTCCGGGCTTGGTGGACAAGGCGATGGCCGCCTATGGCCAGATCGACATCCTGGTCAACAACGCCGGTGCCAATTGGAACGCCCCCGCGGAAGACTACCCCGACGAGGCCTGGCACAAGGTGATGAACCTGAACGTCAACGCGCCCTTCTTCCTCGCGCGTGAAGTCGCCAAGCGCAGCATGATCCCGCGCAAGAGCGGCAAGATCATCAACGTCGCCTCAGTCGCCGGCTTGAAGGGCAACAGCCCTGGTGTGACCATGGTGGCTTACAACACCTCCAAAGCCGCAGCCGTCAACATGACGCGAGCGCTGGCCTCCGAATGGGGTGCCTACAACATCAACGTGAACGCCATCTGCCCGGGCTTCTTCCCGACCAAGATGACGCACGGCCTGCTCGACAAGATCGGCGAGAGCGTGGTCGCACGCGCCCCGCTGCACCGCCTGGGTGGTGATGAGGATTTGAAGGGTGCCATCGTTTTCCTGGCCAGCGAAGCCTCCCGCCACATCACCGGGCACGCCTTGCCCATCGATGGCGGCAGCAGCATCACCTGAGACAACATTCAGCATGAGCAACTCAAACCATCTGGCCCGGGCCGCCGCGCCGGGCCGCCCCAAGCAAGGCCCGACCCTCCCGGAGGGTCGATCGACGTATTCATCGATCGGGGTGTTGTCATGAGCAAAGACACGTCAGCCACGCAGTTCAGCGGCACGAAGCCTGTCGCGCCGCAGCACGCATTCGATGTGCAGACGCTCGACGCCTACATGCGCAAGCATGTGGCGGGCTTCAGCGGCGAGCTGCATGTCGAGCAGTTCAAGGGTGGGCAATCCAATCCCACGTTCAAGCTGAGTGCTGGGGGTAAGAACTACGTGCTGCGTCGCAAGCCGCCCGGCGTGCTGCTGCCATCCGCGCATGCGGTGGATCGTGAGTACAAGGTCATCAGCGCCCTGGCCAAGACCGACGTGCCTGTCGCCAAGGCCTATGCCTTGTGCGAAGACCCTTCCGTGCTGGGCACAGCGTTCTACATCATGGATTGTGTGGACGGCCGCATCTTGTGGGATCCGACCCTGCCCGACTACAACAACGCCCAGCGCGGCGAGCTCTACAGCGAGCTGAACCGCGTGATGGCCGCGCTGCACAGCGTGAACCCCAACGCCATTGGCCTGGGTGACTACGGCAAGCCCGGCAATTACATCGAGCGCCAGGTTGCCCGCTGGACCAAGCAATACAAGGCCGCCGAGACCGAGAAGATCGACGCCGCCGACGCACTCATTGAATGGCTGCCCAAGTACATCCCGCAAGGTGATGAAGTGGCCATCGTCCATGGCGACTACCGCTTCGACAACGTCATCTTCCACCCCACCGAGCCGCGCATCCTGGCGGTGCTCGATTGGGAGTTGTCCACCCTCGGCCACCCGCTGGTCGACTTTGCCTACCACTGCATGACCTGGCGCATGGGTGCCACCGGTGGCCGTGGCCTGGCGAGCGTGGACCTGCCCTCGCTGGGCATCCCCAGCGAGGCTGAGTACGTCGCCACCTACATGGAACGCACTGGTCGCAAGAATGCGGTCTCCAAGGCGGAATGGAACTACTACATGGTGTTCAACATGTTCCGACTGGTCGGCATCTTGCAAGGCATTGCGCACCGTGCACAGCAAGGCAATGCTTCCAGCGAGCATGCGGTGGCTTCGGGCAAGCGGGCGCGGCCGCTGGCGGAACAGGCCTGGGCGCTGGCGCAGGAGATTGATGCGTCGCGTTGACACCATGGGAGCGGGCTTCGACTTGCCCTGTCCTGAGGTATCGAAGGATCAGCCTGAACGGGTAGTGAGTGTTCGACGGCCTCTGCAGAGACCATCCGCTCAGCCTGAGGTATCGAAGGCCCACTCCGCTTTCCGCAAGAACAGGTAGAAGATTCCCTATGTCAGCCCGCCACCTCGCCCATTGGCCGCCCGGTCTACCGCAGCACCTGACACTGCCGCAGACCAACTTGTTCTACAACGCCGAAGTCTCGGCGCAGCGCTTCCCTGACAAGCCCTTCATCGTCTTCTACGACACGCCGGTGACGTTCGCCGAGTTCTTGGACGAAGCCGAGCGCATCGCCGGCTACCTGCAGCAGGTATGTGGCGTGAAGGCCGGCGACCGCGTGCTGCTGTACCTGCAGAACAGCCCGCAATGGGTGCTGGCCTATTACGGCATCTTGCGGGCCAACGCGGTCGTGGTTCCGGTCAACCCGATGAACATGACCGAGGAGCTGAAGCACTACGTGCGTGATGCCGGCGCCACCACGGCCATCGTGCCGCAAGACCTGTATGCGCAGATGAGCCCGCTCGTTGGCGAGCACGGCCTGGAACACCTCATCGTTGTCGCTTACAGCGACTACATCCAACGCCCCACCGACTTCAAGCTGCCGGAGTTCGTGGCTGCCCGGCGCGAGCAGATCAGCGACGACTGCGCCCACTTGTGGGCCGACGTGCTGGCGAAAAACCTGCGCCCCGGCCCGCTCACCGCCGGCCCCGACGATCTGTGCGTGATGCCCTACACCTCGGGCACCACCGGCTTTCCCAAGGGCTGCATGCACACGCACCGCAGCGTGATGAGCACACTGGTCGGGGGCGTGCACTGGTTCGGCCGCACACAAGACGCGGTGTACCTGTCGGTGCTGCCCTACTTCCACGTGACCGGCATGGCGGGCAGCATGAACGGGCCGTTGTACATCGGCGCCACCATCGTCATCTTGCCGCGCTGGGACCGCGACGCCGCGGCGCAGTGCATGCAGCGCTACCGCGTGACGGTGTGGCAAGTCATCTCCACGATGATGATTGACTTCCTTTCCAATCCGCGGCTCGGTGACTACGACCTCTCCAGCCTGCAAGGCATTCGCGGAGGCGGTGCGGCCATGCCGCAGGCCATTGCCGCCAAGCTCAAGGAAGTGATCGGGCTCGACTATGTGGAGGGCTATGGCATGTCGGAGACCATGGCCGCCACCCACCTCAACCCGCCGCTGCGGTCCAAGCAGCAGTGCCTGGGCATCCCGGTGTTCGATGTGGACTCGCGCGTGGTCGACCCCGCCACCCTGCAGGAAGTGGGCACGGGCGAAACCGGCGAGATCATCGTGCACGGCCCGCAGGTGATGCGCGGTTACTGGAACAACGCCCAGGCCACGAAAGACAGCTTCATCGAACTCGATGGCAAGCGCTTTTTGCGCACCGGCGACTTGGCGCAAGTCGACGAAGACGGCTACTTCTTCATGGTCGACCGGCTCAAACGCATGATCAACGCGTCTGGCTTCAAGGTCTGGCCGGCCGAGGTGGAGGCCCTGATGTACCGCCACCCCGCCATCCTCGAAGCCTGCGTGATCGGTGCGCGCGACGCCAAGCGCGGCGAAACCGTCAAAGCCCTGGTGGTGCTCAAGCCGGAATACCAGGGTCGGGTAAGCGAGCAAGACATCGTGACCTGGTCACACGACCATATGGCGGCATACAAAAGCCCGCGCATCGTGGAGTTTGTCGCCTCCCTGCCCAAATCGGGTTCGGGCAAGGTGCTATGGCGTGAACTCCAAGACAAAGAATCTGCTCGAACCGCCACTTGACCTCCCCTTTTCTCATTTTTTAACCGGAGATTGACACGTGAAAACATTCACCAAAACACTGGCACAACACACCCGCCGCGGCCTCTTGCTCGCAGCGGCCGGAGCGGCACTCGCCGCTCCTTTCGGTGCCGCCCAGGCCCAGGCCTACCCCACCAAGCCCATCACCTTGATCGTGCCCTGGCCGGCCGGTGGCTCCACCGACCGCCACCACCGCGCGCTGGCCGAAATCGCCAGCAAGAACCTGGGCCAGCAGATCATCGTCGAGAACAAGCCCGGCGCCGGCGGCACGCTCGGCCCAGGCACGATGGCGCTGACGGCCAAGCCCGACGGCTACACCATCTCGCAGTACCCGATGGGCATGCTGCGCATCCCGCACATGAACAAGGTGCAGTGGAGCCCGATCAACGACTTCACCTTCATCATGGGGGTGTCGGGCTACACCTTCGGCTTCGTCGTCAAGAGCGATTCGCCGCACAAGACCTTCAAGGACTATGTGGAAGCCGCGCGCAAGCAGCCGGGCAAGATCGACTTCGGTTCCACCGGCATCGGCACCAGCCCGCACCTGCTGCTTGAAGAACTGGCCGACAACGCCAAGGTCGAGTTCAACCACGTTCCCTTCAAGGGCAACGCCGACCTGATGCAGGCCCTGCTGGGTGGCCACGTGATGGCCGCCAGCGACGCGTCAGGCTGGGACAAATTCGTCGACGGCGGCCAGATGCGCCTGCTCGCCACCTTTGGTGAACAACGCACCAAGCGCTGGCCGCAAGTGCCCACCGCCAAGGAGCTGGGCTACAACATCGTCGGCAACTCGCCCTACGGCCTGGTCGGCCCCAAGGGCATGGACCCGGCGGTCGTTAAGACCCTGCACGACGCCTTCAAGAAGGCCATGGACGACCCCAAGCACGCCGAGGTGCTGGCCCAGTTGAACCAGGACCCGTGGTATCGCACCGGCGAGCAATACAAGACCTGGGCGATTGCCACCTACGCCAAAGACAAGCTGCTGATCGATCGCCTGGGCTTGGCTGCGAAGTAAGCCCTACTCCGTTCACCCTGAGCCTGTCGAAGGGCCTGCCGTGCACCGCGCGGATTCGACCCTTCGACTCAGCTCAGGACAGGCAGGCTCAGCCCGAACGGGGTTGTGATGGTTTTGTTTAACAGAAGAAAGTGTTGTCCCCCATGAAAGTCTTGGTAGCCGTCAAACGAGTGGTTGACTACAACGTGAAGGTGCGGGTGAAGAGTGACGGCAGCGGTGTGGACATCGCCAACGTCAAGATGAGCATGAACCCGTTCGACGAGATTGCGGTTGAAGAAGCGGTTCGCCTGAAGGAGAAAGGCATCGTCACCGAAGTGATCGCCGTCTCGTGCGGCGTGACCCAGTGCCAGGAGACCCTGCGCACCGCCATGGCCATTGGCGCCGACCGCGCCATCCTGGTCGAGACCCCGGCCGACCTCGAACTTCAGCCGCTGGCCGTGGCCAAACTCCTGAAGGCCCTGGTCGACAAAGAACAACCCGGCCTGATCATCCTCGGCAAACAAGCCATCGACGACGACTGCAACCAGACCGGCCAGATGCTGGCTGCGCTGGGTGACCTGCCGCAAGCCACCTTTGCCAGCAAGGTTGAACTCTCAGCCGACAGCATCTCCGTCACCCGTGAAGTCGACGGCGGCTCCGAGACCTTGAAGCTGAGCCTGCCCGCCGTGGTCACCACCGACCTGCGTCTGAACGAGCCGCGTTACGTGACCCTGCCCAACATCATGAAGGCCAAGAAGAAGCCGCTGGAAGTCATCAAGCCCGAGGCCCTGGGTGTCGATGTGGCCGCGCGCATCAAGACCCTCAAAGTGAGCGAGCCGCCCAAGCGCAGCGCCGGCATCAAGGTGCCCGACGTGGCCACGCTGGTGGACAAG
>JACMKW010000338.1 GCA_014379885.1 Rhizobacter sp. | reverse complement strand
GGCGCCGGCGGCACGCGCTTCGCGTTTGCCTCGGTTGGGCACCTCCTGCATCAGGCCGATGCGCTGCATGGTCATGAAGTCACGCGTGAGGTTGAAACGATCGCTGCCACTCAGGGGCAGGTTGTCCACCCCCAGCGTCAGGCGGGGGTCGGGCAAGGTGGCCGCGGCGGGTTGTGCGGCCTGGGCGCTGGCCAGTGCGTTGTGTTGCGCGGCGAGCGAGGGCGCCTGGTCGAGTGCGAGGTGTGTGGCCTCGTCGAAGCTCAGGCCGGCACTGGCCCAGGCAGGCCAGCACAGCGCCGCGAGTGCCATGCTCGCGCGCAGGGTGAGGGGGTGGAATTGCATGTCATGTCCTTCGGGTCAACACAGGCGGGAAACAGCAGCGCGCGGGTTTGCACAAGGCAAACTCCGCTGATGTGTCCGGGCCTAGTTGCGAAGGACGAGCAGGACGATGTAGAGCGGTGGTGAACCGGGCGGCGCCGCGCCAGCGTCGACCCCATGCTCCATGCCCTTGGGCTGCGGCACCGCGAGTGCGGCCCGAGCCCAGTCGAGCACGGCCAGCAGCACGGGTGGTGAGGCGGCATCGCCAGCTTGCGGCGGGTTGACGGCCTGGTTGCCTTGCTGGCAGTGGGCCTGGCAAAGCTGCGGCTGGTCTGGGTCCATCGGTTGTGCCATGTCGCAGCCGGGCATCTCGGGCATCGCGGGTGTTGCCGCAACCGTGCGCTCAGCCGTCACTTGCGCCGGGCAGGCGTAGGCCGCCGTGGCCAACTGCATGAAGAGCAGTGCCAAGATCAGCCAGCCCGAGAGCCAGCGGCGTTGACGGCAGGTGCGAACCATGGGGCGAGTTTAGGCGCGCCGAGCGAAGAGCCAACTCGCCGTGGTGCAAGTTCACGGCCGCGCCCCTCGCAGCCGCAGCGCATTGCCCACCACCGAGGCTGAACTCAGGCTCATCGCCAGCGCGGCGATCATGGGCGAGAGCAGCCAGCCGGTGAGGGGGTACAGCAGACCCGCAGCCAGCGGTACGCCGAGCATGTTGTAGACGAAGGCGAAGCCCAGGTTCTGCTTCATGTTGGCCACAGTGGCCACCGACAGCAGGCGTGCCGTGGCAATGCCGCGCAGGTCGCCCTTCACCAGCGTGAGCTGGGCGCTGTTCATGGCCACGTCGGTGCCGGTGCCCATGGCAATGCCCACATCGGCGCGGGCCAGTGCGGGTGCGTCGTTGATGCCGTCACCGGCCATTGCGACCACGCGGCCTTCGCGTTGCAGCCGCTCCACCAACTGCAGCTTGTCGACCGGCTTCACTTCGCCATGCACCTCATCGATGCCCAGGCGTTTGCCGACGGCCCGCGCGGTGGTGAGGCCATCGCCGGTGGCCATGATCACGCGCAGGCCGGCCGTGCGCAGCGAGGCCAATGCGTCCGCCGTGGTCGCCTTGATCGGGTCGGACACGGCCAACAGCCCGGCGATCTTTCCATCCACCGCCAGGTGCATCACGCTCGCACCTTGGCTGCGCAGTTCCTCGGCTGGGGCCTTCAGCGCCGACACGTCCACGCCGAGTTGTTCCATCAGGGCCGTGTTGCCGAGCGCAAGCGCCTTGCCCTCCAACAGGCCGCGCACGCCGATGCCCGATGCCGAATCGAACTGCTCGGGTTTGCCGAGCGCAAGGCCACGCTCGCGTGCGGCGGCCACGATGGCGGCGGCCAGCGGGTGTTCGCTGCCCTGATCGAGGCTGGCGGCCAGGCGCAGCACTTCGTCTTCGGTGAAGCCGGCAGCCGGCAGTGCGCGTTCGAAGGCGGGCCGCCCTTCGGTGAGCGTCCCGGTCTTGTCGACGATCAGCGTGTCGATCTTGCGCAGGTTCTCGATGGCCGCGGCATCGCGGAACAACACGCCCTGTGTCGCGCCCCGGCCCGTGGCCACCATGATGGACATGGGCGTGGCCAGCCCCAGCGCACAGGGGCAGGCAATGATGAGCACGGCCACAGCGTTGATCAAGCCATAGACCCAGCTCGGCTCGGGCCCGAACAGGCCCCAGGCGAAGAAGGTGAGCAGCGCGATGCCGACCACCCCCATCACAAAATAGCCAGCCACGGTGTCGGCCATGCGCTGCATGGGCGCGCGCGAGCGCTGGGCCATCGCCACCATTTGCACGATTTGCGCGAGCACGGTGGCCGAGCCCACGTGCTCGGAGCGCATCACCAGCGCACCGCTGGTGTTGAGCGTGGCGCCGATCAGCTTGTCGCCGGCGCGCTTGGTCACGGGCAGGGGCTCGCCGGTGAGCATGGATTCGTCGAGTGCGCTGCTGCCTTCGACCACCACGCCGTCAACCGGCACTTTCTCGCCCGGGCGCACGCGCAGCAGGTCACCCACATGCACGTTGGCCAGCGGGATGTCGGCCTCGCTGCCGTCGGGGGCGATGCGGCGCGCGGTCTTGGGTGCCAGCCCGAGCAGCGACTTGATGGCCGCCGAGGTTTGTGAGCGCGCTTTCAGTTCGAGAATCTGCCCCAGGAGCGTGAGCGAGATGATGACGGCGGCCGCCTCGAAGTACACCGCCACACGCCCCATGGCCACGAACGAGGCCGGGAACACCTCGGGCACCACGGTGGCTGCCACGCTGTAGACAAATGCGGCGCCTGTACCGAGGCCGATCAGCGTCCACATGTTCGGGCTGCGGTGCACCACCGACTGTGCGCCGCGCACGAAGAACGGCCAGCCCGCCCACAGCGCCACCGGCAGGGTGAGCACGAGCTCGACCCAGCTCTGCGTGGCCATGCTGAACCAGCCCAGGCGGTGGCCGAACATGGCGAGCAGGGTGACGATCACCGTCAGCGGCAAAGTCCACCAGAAGCGCCGCTGAAAGTCGACCAGCTCGGGGTTCCCGTCATCATCGAGCGTCGGCAGCAGAGGCTCCAGCGTCATGCCGCATTTGGGGCAGCTGCCCGGGAGACTCTGGCGGATCTCCGGGTGCATGGGGCAGGTGTAGATGGTTCCGGCCGCCGCTTGCACTGCAGGCACAGGCGGCGTGGCAGGGGCTGGGTGATGGTGGGCATGGCCGGTGTGGCTGCTGTGATCCATTGGAAGCATCCTTCGCGTGCCGGGCGTTCAGCTCGCCACGATGTGTGGGCTCATGGCAGGCATGAGGTGCGGTGTTCGCTGGAGTTCACTTCTTGGCTGGCGCCGCAGGCTGCGGCGGCAGGCGATCCATCATCATCTCCATCATCATTTGCATCATGTTCATGCGCTGCTCCAGCATCTGCTGGCGCTTGGGCATGTCGGCCGGCATGTCTTTGCTGCTCATGCCGCCCATGCCGCTCGCACTGCTTGCACCGGACATGCCCGACATGCCTTTCATCATGCCCATGCCGTCTTGCATGGCCTTCATGTGATCGGCCATCAGCGCCTGCCGTTCTTCGGGGGTCTTGGCGTTCATCATCTTGTCGTGCATCTCCTGCATGGCCTGCATGCGCGGTGCGATCGGGGCCGCCGGTGCGGAGGCGGCAGTCGCCGGGTGGTGGCCTGCGTGCTCATTGGCGGGCGTGACGGCGCTGGCGCAGGCAGTGACGAATGCGGTGACAGACAGAGTGGCGAGGGTGCGGATCAGTGTCATGGCAGAACTCCAGATGGCGACCAAAGGAAATCTGATGAGCGACGTGGCTCAGCCGACCCGTTACTCCGTTCGGGCTCAGGGCGAACGCAGGCTGGCTGAGGTACGTCGCTCATCAAGAAATGGAATGAAGAGGGAGGTGGCGGCGATGAAAGTCCAAGGGCTGCATGCAGGCAATCAGGTTCAGCCCATGTTAGGGAGCGACACGGTTGCGCACTTGCGCCACGTCAAGTTCTGGCACCACGCTCATGGCGCATGAAGGCGCAGTGCTGGTCTGGAGGCAGTGTTTGCCCTGTACGGGCATCAAAATTGCGCGTCATGGAAATCGCGGCTTTCAGCGAGTTCCCGTCCTCAATCAATTGCCCTAGACTGCCCGGGCTTTAGTCATCCACAAGGTGGCCCATGAAGAAATTGCATCGCATTGCCCGCCATACCCTGGCGGCCGTTTTTGTCTCTGGTGTGGCCCTTGGCGTAACCTCGCACGCGCATGCCGCCACCACCTTCATTTACTGCTCCGAGGGCAGCCCCGAGGGTTTCGACCCCGGTCGCTACACAGCAGGCACCACCTTCAACGCGAGCTCTCAGCCGCTGTTCAACCGACTCGTTGAGTTCGAGACCGGTGGCACACGCCTCGTGCCGGGGCTGGCCGAGCGCTGGAGCGTCAGCTCAGATGGCCTCGTCTACAGCTTCCAGTTGCGCAAGGGCGTGAGGTTCCACACCACCGAGTGGTTCAAGCCCAGCCGTGAGCTGAATGCCGACGACGTGATCTTCACCTTCGACCGCATGATCAACAAGGACAACGCCTTTCAAAAAGCCGTGCCCGCGTCGTTCGAATACGCCTCCGACATGGGCCTGCCCGAAAACATCGCCAAGCTGGAAAAGCCCGACGCGATGACGGTAAAGATTACGCTCAAGACCGTCGATGCCGCGTTCCTGGCCGACCTGGCGATGGACTTCGCTTCCATCCACTCGGCCGAATACGCCGACAAACTCTTGAAAGCCGGCACCGGCGTCGACCTCAACAGCAAGCCCGTGGGCACCGGCCCCTTTGTCTTCAAGCGCTACGACAAAGACGCGCAAATTCGCTACGTCGCGTTCGAGAGCTACTGGGGCGGGCGGGCCAAGATCGACAACCTGATCTTCGCCATCACTGTCGACTCGGCGGTGCGTGCGCAAAAGCTCAAGGCCGGCGAATGCCACCTGTCGGCCTACCCCAAGCCGGCCGAGGTGGAGGTGCTCAAGAAAGACCCGAAGCTCAAGCTGATGTCGCAGAACGGCCTCAACGTGGGCTACCTCTCGCTCAACGTGACGCGCAAGCCCTTCGAGAGCCTGGAGGTGCGCCAGGCCATCAACATGGCGATCAACAAAAAGTCGCTGGTCGACGCGGTGTACCAGGGGGCGGGTGCTGTGGCGGTGAATCCCATCCCGCCGACCATGTGGTCGTACAACAAGGCCGTCAAGGATTACGAATACAACCCGGAGAAGGCCAAGGCCCTGTTGGCGAAAGCGGGCTACCCGAATGGCTTCGAGACCAAGCTGTGGGCGCTGCCGGTGCAACGGCCCTATAACCCCAACGGCGCACAGGCGGCCGAGTTGATCCAGGCCGACCTGGCCAAGGTGGGCATCAAAGCGCAGATCGTCAAGTACGAATGGGCCGAATACCTGAAGCGCGCCAAGGCGGGCGAGAGCGACATCGGCATGTTCGGCTGGACGGGCGACAACGGCGACCCAGACAACTTCATGGCCACGCTGCTGGGCTGCGCGGCCGTGGGCGGCTCCAACTACGGCCAGTGGTGCGACAAGGAATACGACGGCCTCATCAAGCAGGCCAAGCAGACCACCAACCAGGCTGAGCGCACCAAGCTGTACGAGCGCGCGCAGGAGGTGGTTAAACGCCAGGCGCCCTGGGTGCCAATGGCGCACTCGGTGGTCTACCAGCCCATGCAGAAGAACGTGGAGGGCTACAAGATGAGCCCGTTCGGCTCGGTGCAGTTCTACGGCGTGAGCCTGAAGTAGGAGGCCGCCTGTGGCGGCGCGCCGGTCTGGGCGCGCCGCGTTCGCCTTCTCAGCCCTTCTCCAAATCTCAAAGGTTTTATCCATGCGTTTGCACACCCTGGTGGCCGCTGCACTGGCCTTGCACGCCAGCCTGGCCCTGAGCGCGCCTGTCGGCTCGGGCATCGACCGCAGCAGCTTCGACGCGAGCGTGCGCCCGCAAGACGACTTGTTCCTGGCCATCAACGGGCAGTGGCTGAAGAGCACGCCCATCCCGCCGGACAAATCGGCCTATGGCGTTTACCAGGAGCTGAGTGATCGGGCAGATGCGCGCGTGCGCGCCATCTGCGAAGAACTGGGCCGCGTTGGCGCGCTGCAGGGCAGCGTGGAACAGAAGGTGGGCTCGTACTACCGCAGCTTTGTGGACGTGGCCGCCATTGACGCCGCCGGGTTGGTGCCACTGGCACCCTGGCTGGCACAGATTGATGCCGTCACCAGCACCACCGAGCTCGCCAGTCTGTGGGGCCGCTGGCAGGGCGTGGTGGCCACACCCATGTCCGCCGAGGTAGATGCGGACCCCAAGCAGCCCGGCATCAACCGCGCACTGGCTTCGCAGTCGGGCCTGGGCCTGCCCGATCGCGATTACTACCTGAAGCGCGACCCCAGCTTCGTGCAAGCGCGCGCCGCGTACCTCGCCTACCTGGAAACGCTGTTTCGCCTGAGTGGGGACGCGCAGGCCGTGCCGCATGCGCAGGCTGTGATGGCGTTGGAGACGCAGCTTGCGCGGGCGCAATGGTCCAAGCTCGACAGCCAGAACGCCCTCAAGACCTACAACCCGATGACCTTGCCCACACTGGCGCGGCGTGCGCCGGGGCTGGACTGGGCGGCCTTCTTCCGCGCGGCGGCCATGCCGCAGATTGACCGGCTCTCGATGCGGCAACCCAGCTACGCACGTGCGCTGGCGAAACTGGTGCAGACCACGCCGCTCGCCACCTGGCAGCTCTATCAGCGGGCACGCCTGTTCGACAGCAGCGCCACGGCGTTGCCGCAGCCCTGGCGCGAGGCCGCGTTCGCCTTGCGTGGCAAGGCGCTGCGCGGGCAAGAGCAAGACATGCCACGCTGGCAGCAAGCCACCGCGGCCATCGACGCGGCGCTCGGTGAAGCGGTGGGCCAGATCTACGTGGCGCGCCACTTCCCGCCCGAAGCCAAGCTGCGCATGCAAGAACTGGTGACCAACCTGTTCACCGCGTATGCAGATTCCATCAACAAGTTGACCTGGATGACCGCCGCCACCAAACAGCGTGCGCGTGACAAGCTGGCCCTGTACATGGTGAAGATCGGCTACCCCGACACCTGGCGCGACTACGCGCGCCTGGAGGTGCGTGATGGTGATGCCTGGGGCAACCTGGCGCGGGCCGGCCGCTTCGAGCACGAGCGCCTGGCCGTACAGGTGGGCAAGCCGGTCGATCGCGGTGAGTGGGGCATGACCCCGCAAACGGTGAACGCCTACTACAACCCCGGCTTGAACGAGATCGTGTTCCCCGCGGCGATTCTGGACGCCCCGTTCTTCGACCTGAACGCCGACGACGCCGTGAACTACGGCGCCACCGGCTCCACCATCGGCCACGAGATCAGCCACGGGTTCGACGACGATGGCAGCCGCTACGACGGCAGCGGCAAGCTGCAGAACTGGTGGACGCCCGCCGACCGCAAGGCCTTCGATGCGCTGAGCGCCAGGTTGGTGGCGCAGTTCAATGCCTACGAGCCGGTGCCCGGCCACAAGATCAATGGCCGCCTGACGCTGGGCGAAAACATCGCCGACCTGTCGGGCCTGGAGATCGCCTACAAAGCCTGGCGCTTGTCGCTGAAAGGCAAGGAGCCGCCGGTCATCGATGGCCTCACCGGTGACCAGCGCTTCTTCATGGGTTGGGCCATTTCGTGGCGCGAGAAGATGCGCGACGCGCGCACGGTGGAGCAGCTCACCTCCGACCCTCACGCACCTCCGGCGTATCGCGCAAACGGTGCCGTGCTCAACCTCGATGCCTTCCACCAGACCTTCGGCACCCGGCCAGGTGACCGGCTGTACAAACCCGCCAACCAGCGCATCCGCATCTGGTAGCGCCGGCCCCGCTACAGTGGTTCCTTTCCAGCAGAGCCCGCACCGCCCATGAAGAAGCACCGCCTCCTGTCGATTGCCGCGTTCATGATGAGCCTGGCGAGTGCGTCCCATGCCGCAGGCACCTTGACGGTCTGCACCGAAGCCTCGCCCGATGGTTTTGACATCGCGCAGTACGAGTCGAGCGTCACCAACGACGCGGCCGGCCGCACTCTCTATGACCAGCTGCTCGGCTTCAAGCCAGGCACTACCGAGATCCAGCCCGGGTTG
>JACMKW010000337.1 GCA_014379885.1 Rhizobacter sp. | reverse complement strand
CCGCAAAAGCCGATGATCACCAGCGGCATCCGCCTCGGTTCGCCGGCCTTCACCACCCGGGGCTTCAAGGAAGAGCAGGCGCGCGCCACGGCCAACTTGATTGCCGACGTGCTGGACAAGCCGCACGACGAGGCCAATATCGCAGCAGTGCGCGCCAAGGTGGCCGCGCTGACCAAAGACTTCCCCGTCTACAGATAAGCCGAGAAGGGGTCGCGCAGCGACCCCGCCCTCGTTTTTTGGCGAAGCCGCCCATGCGCTGTCCTTTCTGTTCGCACGAAGACACCCAGGTCGTCGAGACGCGTGAGTCCGACGAGGGTGATGTCGTGCGCCGACGTCGCCGCTGCCAGAGCTGCGACAAGCGCTTCACCACCTACGAACGCGCCGAAATCGCGCTGCCCTCGGTGGTCAAGAAAGACGGAACGCGTGCCGAGTTCGACATCGGGAAAATCCGCGCTTCCATGACACTCGCGCTGCGCAAGCGCCCGGTGAGCGTGGAGCAGATCGACGCCGCCATCGAACGCATGCAAGACAAGCTGCTCAACAGCGGTGCCAAGGAAGTGGCTTCCACGCGCCTGGGCGAGCTGGTGATGCGCGAGCTCAAGCGCATCGACAAGGTGGCCTACGTGCGCTTCGCATCGGTTTATCGCAGCTTCGAAGACGTGGACGAGTTCCGCCAGCTCATTCGAGATATCTAGAACCCCCTCCCCCCGGCCGGGTGCCCCCGCGAGAGGCGCCCGGTTTCCCCCTCCCGGTGGAAGCCGAAGCGGCATGCATTTTTTACAGTGCATGCAGTTTCAAAAACAGAGGGGAAAACATGAAAACAACGGGTTCTGCCAAACCACTGGCATCACGGTCGCGCGGCTTCACCTTGGTCGAAATGATGGCCGTGGTGGCCATCACCGGCATCGTGGCGACAGCCGCCGTGCCTTCGCTCAATGGCATCGTCGACACGCAGCGCGTCAACGGCGCAGCCACGCAGCTGGCCGGTGACCTGCAGTTCGCCCGCTCTGAAGCGGTACAGCGCAACCAGGCGGTGCGGATCACGTTCCAGGGCGGCGCTACCGGGGCCACCTGCTACGTGCTCCACACCGGCTCGGCCGATCAATGCCAATGCAGCGCCTCAGGCCCGGCACGCTGTGAAGGCGGCGCGCAGGCCATCAAGACGGTGGCCCTCGACACCGAGCGCGGCATCAACCTGCAAGCCAACGTGGCCTCGGTGCTGTTCGATCCGTTGCATGGCACCGCCAGCCCGGCCGCCACGTTGCGCATCCATGGCACACAAGGCCGCACGGTGCATCACATGGTCAACATCATGGGCCGCGTGCGTTCCTGCTCGCCGCTGTCCACGGTGTCGGGCTACCGCGCTTGCTGAGGGGTGACCATGAACAAACACCAACGCGGCTTCACCCTGATCGAACTGATGATCGCCACCGCCATCACCAGCATCCTCGCCGCCACCGCTTACCCGAATTTCCAGGGTCTGATCTTCAAGGCGCGACGCACCGACGGCATCACGGCCTTGCTGCAGATTCAGATGAGCCAAGACCGCTGGCGCTCGGAGCACCGCAGCTACGCGAGCCTTTCTGAGCTGAATGCTCGGACTGTCTCGGACCAGCGCAACTACCAGTTGAACGTCACTGATGCCACTGAGACCGGCTTCAGCGCCTTCGCCACGGCGACGGGAGTACAAGCCGGGGACAACGCCTGTCGCGTGCTGCGCGTTTCCGTCGACGGAGGGCACACGGTCTACGCATCGGGCACTGACCAAAACACTGACAACAACAGCGCGAACAACAAGCGCTGCTGGGGCCTGTGAGCATGCGCCGACATCAACAGGGGCTGTCCATCGTCGAGCTGATGGTCGGCATGGCGATCGGCTTGGTGATCGTTGCCGCGGCCTTGTTTGCGCTGACCCATCACCTGCGCACCAACCAGAGCCTGCTGATCGAGGCCCGCTTGATGCAAGACCTGCGCACCGCCTCCGACCTGATCGCGCGTGACTTGCGCCGTGCCGGCCCTTTGACCCAACCTGCCGGCGGCGTGCGCTTTT
>JACMKW010000036.1 GCA_014379885.1 Rhizobacter sp. | reverse complement strand
TGGCCTCGCCGGTCTGGCTGCCGCCACCAGATGCCGAGCCCGCGCAGGCCAGGCTCCATCGCGCCAACCTGCTGCGCCGAGACAAATCGGCCGATGCCTCCGGCCGCGTGAGCCCGCAGACCTTGCTGCAAACCACCACCGATGCCCTGCTGGCCACCGGCTGGAAGCCGGCACAGGTGCAGCACCTCACGACCGATGCCGACCACCGCGCCTCGCGCACCGGCGAGGTCTACGAAACCCTGCAAGAGCTGCTGCCCCAGCTCGACCCCGGCGAACACGTGCTGCGGCTCGGTATGGGCTGCGGTGACATGGGCATCGCCCGCTTGCTGGTGTGTGCCGCACTCACCGCGAGCCAGGTGAAGGAGTCGAAGCAGCCCGCGATGGTGCTGGGCGCCTTCCCGGCCTTCGAACGTTTTGCCGTGGTCGTGACACCCCCTGTTGCACCTCCAGCCGACCCAGCCGCTGCACCCGCGCAGGCTGCTTGAAAATACCGAACGGACACCTCTCCCCATGCAAAGAATCTGGCAATTTCTTCTCGACGCGCGCACGCTGGCCGTGATCGGCCTGCTGGCGCTCGCCGCCTTTCTCTTCATGGGAGCTGACGCGCTGAAGGTCGGCGCACTGTGGGCCGTGGCCATCTTGGCGACGCTGCTGTTGGTGTGGTTCATCGTGTGGGCGGTGCGCCGCTGGCGCGCCGGCAAGGCCGCGCAAAAGCTTGAATCGGCCATCGAAGCCGAGGCCGAACGCGCCATCAAGGCCGCCCCCAACAAGGAAAGCCGTGCCGAGATGGTGGCTGTGCGCGAGCGCATGCAAGCGGCCGTCAAGACCATCAAGAGTTCCAAGCTCGGGCAGACCTCGGGCTCGGCCGCCTTGTACGAGCTGCCGTGGTATGCGGTGATCGGCAACCCGGCGGCCGGCAAGAGCACGGCCATCGTGCGTTCGGGTTTGAACTTTCCGTTCTTTGACAAAAACGCGTCCGACAAAACCTCTTCGGTGATCCAGGGCATTGGCGGCACACGCAACTGCGACTGGTTCTTCACCACCGAAGGCATCTTGCTCGACACCGCCGGCCGCTACTCGGTGCATGAAGAAGACCGCGACGAATGGCTGGGCTTCTTGTCGCTGCTCAAGCGCAACCGGCCCAAGGCACCGCTCAACGGCGTGATCATCGCGGCCAGCCTGGCCGAGCTCTCAGGCAACCGGCCCGAGTTCGCCATCACGCTCGCCAAACAGTTGCGCCAGCGTGTTCAAGAACTCACCGAAAAGCTCGAGGTGTTCGCGCCGGTCTATGTGGTGTTCACCAAGGCCGACCTCATCTCCGGCTTCGCCGAATTCTTTGAAGACCGCGACCGCGACGAACGCGAGCGCGTGTGGGGCGCCACCCTGCCCTACGACCCGTCGGCCAAGACCGATGTGGTGGCCAGTTTCGACCGCCACTTCGACGAGCTCAACGATGGGCTGAAAGAAGCCTCGGTCGTTCGCATGTCCATGCACCGCGGTGAAAAGCTGCCACCCGGCGTGCTGACCTTCCCGCTCGAATTCACCGCACTGAAAGCGCCGCTGCGCACCTTCATCACCACGCTGTTCGAAGACAACCCGTACCAGTTCCGCCCCATCTTTCGCGGCTTCTATTTCACGAGCGCGGTGCAAGAAGGCCAATCCACCGGCCGCGCCAGCCAGCGTGTGGCCGAGCGCTTCGGTCTCACACCGGCAGTGGGCTCGGCACCTACCGCCGCCGTGGTGGCACAAAACGGCTTCTTCCTGCGCGACCTGTTCTCCAAGGTCGTGTTCGCCGACCGCAACCTGGTGCAGCAGTACACGAGCCGCACCAAGCTGCGCTGGCGCTACGCCGCTTTCTTCGGCGGCGCGTTGCTGCTGGGCGCCATGCTCGCCGGCTGGACCTGGTCTTATGTGGGCAACCGCCAATTGGTGGCCAATGTGCAGGCCGACCTCAACAAGGCGATCAAGCTGCAAGAGGGCCGCATCGACCTCGCTTCGCGCCTTGAAGCGCTGGAGATCGTGCAAGACCGTGTCGACCAGTTGCAGCGCTACCGCGACGAACGCCCGTGGTCACTCACGCTCGGCCTCTACCAGGGTGAAGCGGTGGAGCAGAAACTGCGCGCCACTTACCTCGCCGGCCTGCAAGAGGTGATGCTCAAGCCCACGGCCGCGGCCATCGCCAGTTACCTGAGCGAGGTGAACGCCAACGCGGCACAGCTGCAGCCTCTGGCACGTGCCGCCGATGGCAGCCCCACACCGGCCAAGAGCAACAACACGGCCAGCCCCGAGCCGATGGGCGTGTACTCCGCAGCTTCAACCAGCAGCGTCTCGGATGCGTACAACGCGCTCAAGACCTACATCATGCTGGGCGACCGCAGCCGCGTGGAAACCGGCCACATGGGCGACCAGCTCACGCGCTTCTGGCGCGGCTGGCTGGAGGCCAATCGTGGCTCCATGCCACGCGAGCAGTTGATCCGCTCGGCTGAGCGCATCTTGTCGTTTGCGCTCACCCAAGTGTCTGCCCCCGACTTCCCTGCCACACAAACCAACCTCGCCCTGCTCGACACCACGCGCGAAAACCTGCGCCGTGTCGTGAAGGGCATGCCGGCCCGCGAGCGGGTCTACGCCGAGATCAAGGCCCGCGCGGCCACACGCTTCCCACCGATGACGGTGGCGCGCTTGATCGAAGACGTCGACAAAGACATCGTCGCCGGCAGCTACGCCATCTCGGGCGCCTTCACCCGCGAAGCCTGGGAGGGTTTTGTCGACGACGCTTTCAAGGAAGCCTCCACCAAGGAGAGCAAGGCCGATGACTGGGTGCTCAAGACCGCCACGCAAGACGACCTCACGCTCGAAGGCAGCCCCGAGCAGATCCGCAAGGCCCTGGTGCAGCTCTACAAGGCCGAGTACGTGCAGGAATGGCAGAAGTTCCTGCAAGGCGTGAGCGTCAAGGAATTCGCCAACTTCGAGCAGGCCGTGATACGCATGAACCGCCTGGGCGACCCCGCGGCCTCGCCCGTGGGCAAGCTCATCCAGGCGCTGTACGACCAGACCTCGTGGGACAACCCGGGTCTGCTGAACGAGCGCTTGGGCAAAGTCCAGAAAGGCTTCGTCGACTGGTTCAAACAGTCCATCCTGCGCATGGCGCCCAGCCAGGTTGAGATGAAGATCGACCTGTCCACTGGCCAGGCGGCCGTGCCCATGGGACCGATCGGCAAAGAGTTCGCCGGCCTCACCCGCTTGATGGTCAGCCGCGACAACAACCCGACGTTGCTGCGCAACTACCTGCAGTCGCTCTCCAAGATTCGCACCCGCTTCAACCAGATCAAGAACCAGGGCGACAACGGCCCGGCCAGCCGACAGCTCATGCAGCAAACGCTGGAAGGCAGCTCCGAGCTGAGCGATGCGCTCAAGCTGGTTGAAGAGCAGATGCTCGCCGGCCAGACCGAAGCCGCCAAGGCCACCTTGCGGCCGCTGCTGGTGCGCCCGCTGATCCAGTCGTACGCCGTCATCGTGCCGGCGGCCGAGAACGAGATCAACCGCGTCTGGACAGCCCAGGTCTACGACCCCTTCCAGCGCACGCTCGCCGGCAAGTACCCCTTCGACAAGGCCTCGCGCCTGGAAGCCACCTCGGGCGAAATCGCCAAGATGTTCGGGCCCGAGGGCGGCGTGGCCAAGTTCAGCGAGCAAGCACTGGGTGCCTTGGTCGTGCGGCGCGGCGACACCGTCACACCGCGCACCTGGGCCGACATCGGCCTGCGGCTGCGCCCCGAGTTCGCCACCGGTTTTCAAGCCTGGGTGGCGCCCGTGGCCGGCCAGAGCGGCACCGGTGGTGGCACTGCAGGGGGCGGGGGCGGAGGTGCTGCCGCGAGCAACGACCCACAGACCAACTTCCAGATGCTGCCCACACCGGTGCCGGGGCTGTCTGAATACACCATTGAGGTCGACGGCCAGCAGCTGCGTTACCGCAACGCGGTGGCCAGCTGGGCCAACTTCGTGTGGCCGGGCCAGGGCGCACCGGGCGTGAAGATCACCGGCATCACCACCGAAGGCCGTGCCATCGAGTTCCTCAACGAGCCTGGCGGTTACGGCCTGGAGAAGATGATCAGCAAGGCCAAACGCCGCAAACTCGACAGCGGCGCCTTCGAGCTCACCTGGCCCAATGGGGCATTGGCTGTCACGGTTCAACTGCGGCTGATTTCGAGCCCCAACGTCGGCTCACCCGGTGCACCGAATGCGCCTGACACGCCGAGCGCTTCGGGCGGCCTGAAGGG
>JACMKW010000336.1 GCA_014379885.1 Rhizobacter sp. | reverse complement strand
CGCGCCGAGAGCGACACCGGAGCCGAAGCCGCCGACTCGGCCGGAGCCACCGGAACCACCACCGGCGCTGCTCGCGGCGGCGCAGCGAACGCACTGCCCAGCACACAAGCCCACACGGCGAACAGCCCAGCGGGGCGCCAAAGGTTGAATTTCATTGCGATTCATTCTACGAGCCGGTGCCCTGGCGGCACCGCGCTCGTGATGAATCAACACACCGGTTCAGCGGTCAAAGCGCTCGCTCAATGGCACTCGGCGCCGCCCGGCGGGCAGGCGATGGCATTGCTTTGCAGGTCGAGCCCGTCGCCGGTGCGCCCGTAGAGCGCCAGCATCTTGTAGCTGGCGGGTTCGACAGAGGTGCTTCCGTTGTTGAGCGTGATCGCAGCCGATGTGACGCCCGGCGCAAAACGGCGGTCGACACTGATACGGCCCGGGCTGCCGTCGCCGCACTGCGCGCGGTCGATGCAGAAGGTGGCGCCATTGAGCGCGATCGGGCCGTGGCTGAAGCTCCACGCGGCGGGGTAGCTGCCCGAGGCGTTGGCGGCGAGCGTCAGGTCGAACAGTGCCTGCTTGGCGGTGGGGGTGAGATCGGTCCACGGGAGGTTCGGCAATTGCGCCGTGGTGGGCGGCACGCCTTCGACTTCGACCTCGAAGCTGCTTTGGCCCGCCACTGAGAAGGCCACGCTGCAGTTGTCATCGCTGAACAGCGAGACGGTGACGGTGCGGCCACCGCGGAAGAAGTTGCGCACCACCGCGTCACCTTCGGTGCCATCGGGCAGCGTCACCCAGGTGTCGTCGCTGCTGCGCAGAGCACCCACGAGTGGGTCGAGGCTGCGCTGGTTGCTCATGGTGTTTTGCTGCCACAGCGAAAGGCGGCGCACCGTGCCGGTGGCATAACGCTTGTAGTAGCCGATCGTCACCGCCACTTGGCTGGCGTCGCGCTGCGTGACCTGCGCGCACTGCAGGCCGCTGACGGCGGGGATGTCGAAGGCGATGGCGCGCGCGTAGGTGATGCTGGTGTTGCCGTTTTGGTAGGTGACGTCTCGCTGGGCCTTGGCCGAAGCGTGAACCTGCACCGCATCCATGTCACCCAGGAATTTCCAGACGCCGCTTTCGCGCGTGACGCCCATGCCCTGGCCCACCGGCTCCACGCTGCCTTCAATGCTTTGCATCACAAAGCTCACCCGGCAAACCGGGTTGGCACCGCTCAGGTCGCAGCGGCCGAGCGTGGGGCTGAGCAAGCGCGAGCCAAACATCTCGTTGCTGGCAAACATGCCGCACAACCCGGCGCCCACTTGCGCACCACCGGTGAGGGCGTTGCCCTCGTCGTCGCTCATGCGGGCATTGGCCGCCATGAAGCTCGCCATGCCGGTGCTGACGTGGCTGCAGGCGTTGGCGTTTTGCATGGCGGCCGACATGCCCTGGAACAAGGTCTCCAGGCCAGTCAGCGAGAGGCTGCTCGCGCCAGTGGCCACGGTGACGGTGCCGGCGGTGGTGGTCTGGTCGAGGTAGATGTTGCCGCTGCCCAGGCGCGGGGTGATCTGCACGAAGGGGCTGCCGTCGACGCCGGTGTTCACGCCAATGCTGTCGAGCACACGGTCATAGCCGCTGCGCGAGCCTGCGT
>JACMKW010000335.1 GCA_014379885.1 Rhizobacter sp. | reverse complement strand
CTGCGCCGCGCCAGCGATTTGGGCGCCGTGGTGTAGAGGCGGTCCTTCAGGATGTCGAGATAGAACGCGCCCAGATCTTCGCTGCAATACACCTGCAGCTTGGCCACCACCGGGTGGAACTCATACTCCTCGTAGTGCGCCAGCACCTCGGCCTGGAAGGCTGCAGCACGCGACAGCGCATAGCGGTCGATCTCCAGCATTTCGGCCAGCGGCACAGCGTCTTTCGCCGGGTCGAAATCACTGGTGTTGGCCAACAAGAAGCGCAGCGTGTTGCGAATGCGGCGGTACGAGTCGACCACGCGCTCCAGGATCTTCTTGTCGATGGCCAGATCGCTTGAGTAGTCGGTGGCCGCGCACCACAGGCGCAGGATCTCACCACCGAACTTCTCGGCCGATTCGGCCAGCGGCATGTAATTGCCCAGGCTCTTGCTCATCTTCTTGCCCTGGCCATCGACCGTGAAGCCATGGGTGAGCAAACCGCGATAAGGCGCGTGGCCTTCCATCGCGCAGGCGATCAGCAGTGACGAGTGGAACCAGCCGCGGTGTTGGTCATGGCCTTCGAGGTAGAGGTCGGCCTCGGGGCCACTCTCGCTCGTCATGCCCGGATGGCTGTGGCGCAGCACGTGGAAGAAGGTGGAGCCGGAGTCGAACCACACATCAAGGATGTCGTTGCTCTTGGTGTACTGACCCGCTTCGGCACCCAGCACTTCCTCGGCAGTCAACTTCGACCAGGCCTCGACACCGCCCTGCTCCACCACGCTCGCCGCGCGGTCGATCAGCGCCATGGTGTCGGGGTGCAGCTCGCCGGTTTCCTTGTGCAGGAAAAACGGCAACGGCACGCCCCAGTTGCGCTGTCGGCTGATGCACCAGTCGGGGCGGTTGGCGATCATGTCGTGCAGGCGCGCCTTGCCGTTCTCGGGGTAGAAACTGGTCTCCTCGATGGCATCCAGCGCGGTCTGGCGCAAGGTCTTGGCCGGGGTCTCGGTGGCGAACACGCCCACGGAAGACCCAACCGCGTCATCCATGCGAATGAACCACTGGGCTGCCGCGCGGTAGATCACCGGCGTCTTGTGGCGCCAGCAGTGCGGGTAGCTGTGCACCAGCGTCGAGGTGGCGAACAAGCGCCCGGCATCACGCAGCGCATCGGCCACCAACGGTGCAGCCTTCCAGATGTTCTGGCCACCGAACAGCGGCAGGCTCATCTCGTACTGGCCGTTGCCTTGCACCGGGTTCAAGATGTCGTCGACGGCCAGGCCATGCGCGCGGCAGGAGTTGAAGTCTTCGATACCGTAGGCAGGCGCCGAGTGCACGATGCCGGTACCGTCGTCGGCGGTGGCGTACTCGGCCGCGTACACCGGCGAGAGGCGGTCGTAGCCTGCGTCGACGTGCGCCAGCGGATGGCGGAAATTCAGGCCTTCGAGCTTGGCTCCCAGGGTCGTCGCGATCACCTTGCCTTCGAAGCCATAACGCGCCAGGCACTTCTCGACCAGCGCGCTGGCCAGCACCAGCAGGCCGCGGTCGGTATCGACCAGCGAATACTCGATCGCCGGGCCCACGTTGAGGGCCTGGTTGGCGGGGATGGTCCACGCGGTCGTGGTCCAGATCACCACGAACGCGTCTTTCGCCAATGAAGCCAGGCCGAACGCAGCGGCCAGCTTCTCGGGCTCGGCGGCGAGAAAGGCCACGTCGACCGTCTGCGATTTCTTGTCGGCGTATTCGATTTCAAACTCGGCCAGTGATGAACCGCAGTCAAAGCACCAGTAAACCGGCTTCAAACCGCGGTAAACAAAACCGCGCTCCATGATGCGTTTGAGCGCGCGGATTTCATCGGCTTCATTGGCGAAATCCATCGTGCGGTAGGGGTTCTCCCATTCGCCCAGCACGCCCAGCCGTTTGAAGTCAGCCATCTGGCCGGCGATCTGCTCGGTCGCAAAGGCGCGGCATTTTGCTTGTACTTCCGCGCGCGCAGTCAGGGGCGACGGGCCGCTCCCTAGCCCCTGAGCGGCCCCCTCGGGGGGCAGGGAGCCAGCGGCGACCGTGGGGGCCAGGGAGCCACCGGCGACCGTGGGGGCCAGTTTCTTGCCATGGAGCTTTTCAATGGCGTTTTCGATCGGCAGGCCGTGGCAGTCCCAGCCCGGTACATAAATAGCGTCCAGCCCCTTGAGCTGGCGCGCCTTGACGACCATGTCCTTGAGGACCTTGTTGACCGCGTG
>JACMKW010000334.1 GCA_014379885.1 Rhizobacter sp. | reverse complement strand
GGCCGCCATCCTGGCCGGCAAGCCACCTGTCGAGGGCCCGGTGTCCACGAAACAGAGTGGTGACGCGTTGAACTACTTTGTGCAGGCCGGCGCTTTCGGGCGGCCTGAAGACGCCGAGGCGCAACGTGCCAAGCTCGCGATATCGGGCTGGGCGGCCAAGGTCACCGAACGCGAGCAGTCGGGGCGCACGGTGTACCGCGTGCGTCTCGGCCCGTTCGAGAAAAAAGAAGAGGCCACGCAGATCAAGGAAAAACTGGAAAACGCGGGCGTGGAGTCGGCGCTGGTGCAGGTCCAGAAATGAAGGCCTGAACTTATCGGATGCCAAGCGACTCCACACCGGCACGCCCCACCCACTGAATTTGGATTGACACAACATGAACCGTCGCGACTTTTCAGCACACTTCTTTGCGGCACCCCTGGCAGGCATGGGCGTGGGAGCGATCGCACTGTCGGCAGGCTTGCCCGCCTACGCGCAAGGAGCGCCCGTGGAAGGCACCCAGTACGTGCGCCTCGGTACGCCGGCCCCGGTGAATGCGCCTCCAGGCAAGTTCGAAGTCATCGAGTTCTTCTGGTACGGCTGCCCGCACTGCAATGAATTCGAGCCCACGCTCGACGCCTGGCAGAAGAAGCTGCCCGCCGACGTGGCCTTCCGCCGTGTGCCGGTCGCTTTCCGCGAGGTCTACGTGCCGCAGCAGCAGATCTTTTATGCCCTGGAGGCCCTGGGCAAGGTCGACACCATGCACCGGCGTGTCTTCTACGCGATGCACAGCGAACGCCAGCGCCTGGAAAAGGTCGACGAGATCGCCGCGCTGATGGAAAAGAATGGCATCGACAAGGCCAAGTTCCTGGAAGTCTTCAATTCGTTCTCGGTGCAGACCAAGGCCAAACAAGCCACGCGCTTGGCCGAGGCCTACAAGATCGACGGCGTGCCGGCGATGGGCATCCACGGCCGCTTCTTTACCTCGGGCACGCTGGCCGGTTCGCCTGCGAAGGCGCTGGTGGTCACTGACTACCTGCTGCAGAAGGTGCGCAACAAGGCCTGATCCGGCTTTTTTGCTCGCTCCGGGAGCGGCGAATCTGTTTGAAGCGCTCCCGGCTGCATGAAACTGTCGGCTAGAATGGCCTGCAAGTTTCATGCCGCAATGAACACACCTTTCCCCTTCTTCTTGAACCGCCTGCTGCTCGCCCTGCTCCTGCTGTGGGCCGTGGCGCTGCCCGCATGGGCCGAAAAGGCCGACCGCCTGAAGAAGATGGAGGTCGAATCCGACCAGCCAGGCAAGGTTGACCTGCAAAACCAGATCGTCGTGTTCAACGGCAATGTGGTGGTCACCAAGGGCACGATGGTTATTCGCGCCAACCGCATCGAAGTACGGGAAAGCCCTGAGGGTTACCAATACGCCACCGCCATCGGCAGCAGCAACCAGCTGGCCGGTTTTCGCCAAAAGCGCGAAGGTGTGAACGAGTTCATCGAAGGCGAAGCCGAACGCCTGGAATACGACAGCAAGGCCGACACCATCCGCTTCGTCAACAAGGCTTCGGTGAAACGCCTGCGCGGCACCGCGGTGGCTGACGAAGTGACCGGCGCCCTCATCACCTACGACAACACCGCCGAGCTGTTCACCGTGTCGGGCGGCGCTTCGGCTGCCACGCCAGCCAACCCGACCGGCCGCGTG
>JACMKW010000333.1 GCA_014379885.1 Rhizobacter sp. | reverse complement strand
CCGGCCCGGCCCTGGTCGACCGCACCAACAGCCGCTTCTTTGGGGGCAACGCCAACCCGGAGCGCGACTTCCGGCCCATGCAGGCCTACAACCAGTACCACTCGGTGAGTGAGAAGCGCTTCCTCGGCGCCGTGATTCCCGCCAACAGCACTGCCAATGCCGATGCCGACCTGCGCATCGCTCTCGACACGCTCTTCAACCACCGCAACGTGGGCCCCTTCATCGGCAAGCTGCTGATCCAGCGCATGGTGACCAGCAACCCGAGCCCGGCGTACGTGGGCCGTGTGGCCGCCGCCTTCAACAACAACGGCTCTGGCGTGCGAGGCGACATGAAGGCGGTGTTCCGCGCCATCCTGCTCGATTCGGAAGCACGCACCGCCAACGACGCCAGCAACAGCTACGGCAAGCTGCGCGAGCCACTGCTGCGCCTGTCGCATTTCCTGCGTGCCTTCAAAGCGCGCTCGACCAGCGGCGAGTTCAGCGGCCTGGACAACACCGACAACACCACCAACAACCTGGGCCAGACCGCCCTGCGATCGCCCTCGGTGTTCAATTTCTTTCGCCCCGGTTTCACACCGCCCAACAGCGCGGCCGCAGACGCCGGGCTGGTGTCGCCCGAGCTGCAACTGGCCAACGAAGTGTCGGTGGCGGGTTATCTCAACTACTTGCGCGCCAACTGGCTCACGGTGAACACCGCGCGCGACATCCAGCTCGACTTCAGCGCCGAAATTGCACTCGCCGACAACCCCACGGCCCTGGTCGACCGGCTCAACCTGCTGCTGATGTCGGGCCAGATGAGCCCTGCGCTGCGCACCCAGGTGCTGGCTGGCATCACCGGGCGAAGCATCCCCACCACAAACCAGACCAACATCGACGCAGCCAGGCGAGACCGGGTCTTCATCGGCATCTTGCTGACGATGGCTTCGCCCGATTACATGATCCAGAAGTGACGAGGAGACACCGCATGTCAAACAACCAATCTTCTCGCCGCGAGTTCCTGCGCCGTGCCGCCATCCTCTCAGGGTCGGTCGGGCCTGCCGCACTGCCCTTCGCCATGAACCTGGCCACCATGAACGCGGCGCACGCACAAACAGCGCCCGGCTACAAGGCGCTGGTCTGCCTGTTCCTTTATGGCGGCAACGACTCGGCCAACATGGTGCTGCCAACAGATGCCACCTCTTGGAGCACCTACGCCACTGTGCGTGCCACCGCACCCGACCCCATCGCGCTGCGGGCTGAGAACACGGCGGCCGACACGGCCGCCGCAGCGGCCTCGCCGGCGGCGCTGGGCGGTGTGCTGCGCATCACGCCCAACTTCACCGCCTCGCCCGTCAACAACACCCGCACCTTTGCGCTGCACCCCAGCATGCCGGAGATGCGCACCCTGTTCGACGCCAGCCGCGTGGCCGTGATCGCCAATGCCGGCCCGCTGATCACCCCGCTGACCAAGGCCGAGTACAACGCCAACTCGGCCGCCAAACCCCGGCCATCGAAACTGTTTTCGCACAACGACCAACAGTCGACCTGGCAGGCACTCGGCCCCGAGGGTGTGCGTGCAGGCTGGGGTGGGCGTTTCGGCGACTTGCTGGCCGGCAGCAACACCAACACCGTGTTCACCAGCATCACGGCCGGTGGCAGCGCGGTGTTCATGGCCGGGCAGAACGTTTTCCAGTACCAGGTGGGAAGCGGCGGCGCGGTGGCCATCGGCAACATCACCGGCACCTTGTACGGTTCGGCCGCGGCCGCCACCAGCTACAGCAACATCATCACGGGCAACAACAATCCCGCGAGCGTGGCCCACCTGCTGGCGCGCGAGCAAACCAGCATGACCAAGCGCTCGATCGACGCGCAGGTGGCGTTTCAGGCGGCGTACAACGCCTCCATGGTGGCCGTGCCCACGCAGTACGTGCAGCCGTCGACCCGCACCAACCAGAACAACGGCTTGGCGCAACAGCTGCAAACCGTGGCGCGCATCATCGGCGCCCGTGGCACGCTGGGCGCCGGCCGGCAGGTGTTCTTTGTGAGCATGGGCGGCTTCGACACCCACGACAACCAGAACCGCGGCCAGGCCGACCTGATGGCCCGGCTGTCGCACGCCATCAACTACTTTGATTCCGTGCTCGGCACCATGGGCCTGCGCGACAACGTGACGCTTTTCACCGGCTCCGATTTCGGCCGCACCTTCACCAGCAATGGCGACGGCACCGACCACGGCTGGGGTGCGCACCACTTCGTCTACGGTGGCGCCGTCAACGGCAAGGAGATCTACGGCCGCTTCCCGCAGGTGGGCCTGAACCAACCCGACGAAGTGGGCTCGGGCAGCTTCCTGCCCGGTGTGTCGGTCGACCAGATCGGCGGTACCCTGGGCAAGTGGTTTGGCGTGAGCGACTCCAACCTCGACATGGTGTTCCCTAACCTGCGCAACTTCCAGCGCGACCTCGGCTTCATGAAGCCGGCTTGAACGAGACCTTTTGATGACGACTCCTACACCTCACACCTCCGAACTCGCAGCACCGGGCGCAGTGCCCCCGGCCAGCGCCAAACCCATTGTCTGGTGGTTGGCGGGCGGCCTCGGCCTGCTGGGTGCCGGCGCGCTGGCAGCAGCATTGGTGATAGGGCCCAAAGACGATGTGCCGGTGAAGGCCAAGGACACCCTGGCCAAGTCCACCAGCGGCAGCAAGGCCACCAAGGTGGCCGCGGCGTCGGTGTGCAGCACCTGCGGCACGGTGGAAAGCGTCAAGGCTGAAAAGCACAAGGGCGAAGGCACGGGCCTCGGCGCCGTGGGCGGCGCGGTGGTGGGTGGCGTGGTGGGCCACCAGATGGGTGGTGGTGACGGCAAGAAGGCACTCACGGTGCTGGGCGCCGTGGGCGGTGGCATCGCCGGTCACGAGGTGGAAAAACGCGCCCGCAGCACCACGGTCTACCAGGTGCAGCTGCGCATGGACGACGGCAGCACCCGCACCGTCAACCAGACCACCGCGCCGGCGGTAGGTGCGCGCTTCCAGGTTGAGGGTACTCAGCTCAAGGCGTTGCCAATCAAGAGTTGAGGGGCTGAAAACTCGTTCATCCCGTTCGCCCTGAGCCTGTCGAAGGGCTCCTGTGCACAGCGCTGGCTTCGACAAGCTCAGCCCGAACGGAACCCGTGGCCCGGTGGCGGTCAGCTACTGCGGCGATAACACCCGCCGGTACTGAATGGCCTCGGCCAAGTGAGCCACTTGGATCGAGGCACTCTGCGACAAATCGGCCGCTGTGCGAGCCATTCTGAGCACACGGTGGTAACTGCGCGCTGACCAACCCAGGCGCGCCGCCGCAGCCTGCAGAAACCGGCCCGCGGCCTCGTCCAGCGCGCAGTGCTGATCAACCAGCGCGCTCGTGAGTTCGGCATTGGTGCAAGCCTGCCGCGCCCACGCCAGCTCACGGGCGCGTGCCACGCGCTCGGCGATCTGCGCACTGGGTTCGCCATCGGGCGCAGCCGCCAAGGTGTCGGGCGCAACGGCGGGCACTTCCACCTGCAGGTCGATGCGGTCGAGCAAGGGACCGCTGATGCGCCCCTGGTAGCGCAACACCGCGTCAGGTGTGCAGCGACACGCCCGCAACGGGCTGCCCAGGTGGCCGCACGGGCAGGGGTTCATGGCCGCGATGAGTTGAAAGCGCGCCGGAAATTCGGCCTGCCGTGCGGCGCGAGAAATTGTGATGCGCCCGGTTTCCATCGGCTCGCGCAAGGCCTCAAGCGCCGCCCGCTGGAACTCGGGCAATTCGTCCAGGAACAAGACCCCGTGGTGTGCGAGCGAGATCTCACCCGGCCGCGGCGGTGAGCCGCCTCCCACCAAGGCCACCGCCGAGGCGCCATGGTGCGGCTGCCGAATGGCGCGCACACCCCAACGTTCGGGCGTGAAACTGCCGTTCAGGCTAAGCACGGCCGCTGACTCCAGCGCTTCGTTCTGTGACAGCGGCGGCAACAAGCCCGCAAAGCGGTGCGCCAGCATCGACTTGCCTGTCCCCGGCGGCCCCATCATCAAGACGCTGTGCCCCCCGGCCGCAGCAATCTCAAGCGCACGCTTGGCAGCGCCCTGGCCTTTTACTTCGCGCAGGTCGGGCAAATTGGCCGCACGTGAACGCACCACCGCGATGGCGCGAGGCAACTCGGCCGCCAGCGCGGCATCACCGGGCAACATGGCCTGTACCACATCGAGCAAGTGGCGCGCGCCGTGAATCACCAGGCCATCCACCAAGGCCGCCTCTTGTGCGCTGGTGTGTGGCAACACCAGCGCTCGCGTGGAGTGAGACGCACGCTGCAAGGCCAGCCCCATGGCCAGCGCCCCACGCACAGGGCGCAAGTCACCGGCGAGCGACAACTCCCCGGCAAATTCGAAGCGCGACAGGCGTTGCGCGTCGATCTGACCACTGGCCGCCAGAATGCCCAGCGCAATCGGCAAATCGAACCGGCCCGATTCCTTGGGCAAATCCGCAGGAGCCAGGTTCACCGTGATGCGTTTGTTGTGCGGAAACTCGAGCCCACTGTTTTGCAGCGCTGCCCGCACCCGTTCGCGCGCTTCCTTTACTTCGGTATCGGCCAGCCCCACCAGCGTGAAGCTGGGCAAGCCATTGGCCAGGTGGACTTCGACCGTGACCTCGGGCGCGGCAAGGCCATCAAGGGCACGGCTGTGGATGACCGCGAGTGACATGTTTTCTCTCCCTGTGCAGCGATGGCCGACCCGGCCCCGCCCCTTTGATTGGCTCGCATTGTGCCGTCAGCCGATCAAGGTGCACACGGTTTCCAGGCCTTTGGCCCCAATCGCACCACATGAGTGCAAAGGTGAGTTGCCAAACCTGGAAAGCACTTAATAAGTGCGGTTTTTGCTCGCACACACGATTCGTCTCCTGAATTGGGGCATTGCGCCCCAAAACGACCATGGCACAAAAGCTGCAAATCCTCTCTTCGACCCATCCCCACCACGTCGAACGCGGAGAACACCCATGCTGAAAAAATCCCTCTTGCTACTGGCCGTCGTTGGCTCAGCCCTGCCTGCCGTCTCGTTTGCAGAAGAAGCGAGCCCTTTGTCATTCAATGTCGGCTTGGTCAGCGACTACCGCTACCGCGGCATCTCGCAAAGCCGGCTCAAGCCCGCCGTGCAGGGCGGCATTGACTACGCCATTCCTGGCGGCTTCTATGTCGGCGCCTGGGCATCGACCATCAAGTGGATCAAGGACATCCCCGGCGGCGGCGCCGACGTGGAAGTTGACCTGTATGGCGGCTACAAGGGTGAAATCGCCAAGGACGTCACTTTCGATGTCGGCGTCCTCGCCTATCAATATCCCGGCCACGATCTCCCGGTCAGCCCCAATACCACCGAGCTCTACGCCGCGCTGACCTTCGGCCCTGCCACGGTGAAGTATTCGCACAGCGTGACCAACCTGTTCGGCTTCAGCGACAGCAAGGGCAGCAGCTACCTCGACGTGAGCGCCACCTTTGACGTCGGCGGCATCGGCCTCACGCCTCACGTGGGCTACCAAAAGGTGAAGAACTACAGCGTCGCTTCCTATACCGACTACTCGTTCACCGTCAGCAAGGACTTCTCTGGCTTTTTGCTCAGCGCGGCCGTGGTCGGGACCGACACCAAAGACGTTCCCGGCTCGTATGCCTATGTGAGCCCGGACGGCAAGAACCTGGGCAAGGCCACGGTCGTGCTCGGCGTCAAGAAAACCTTCTAAATCCAAACCCCGCAACCTCTGGAGATGACCATGAAGATGGTGACTGCCATCGTCAAGCCGTTCAAGCTTGACGAAGTTCGTGAGGCCCTCAGCGCCATTGGCGTGCAAGGCATCACGGTGACCGAAGTCAAGGGCTTCGGCCGCCAAAAGGGCCACACCGAGCTGTACCGCGGCGCGGAATACGTGGTGGACTTTCTACCCAAGGTGAAGATCGAAGCCGCTGTTGATGACTCGCTCATCGACCGTGTGATCGAAGCCATCGAGAACGCTGCGCGCACCGGCAAGATCGGCGACGGCAAGATCTTTGTCTCGCCGCTGGAACAAGTGGTGCGCATTCGCACCGGCGAGACGGGCAAGGACGCCCTCTGACGCAAAAAAAGAGAGACAACCCACCATGAAAAAACTCATTGCAACCCTCGTCCTGGGCCTGTCGGTCCTGGGCTTCAGCGGAGCCTCGTTCGCGCAGGCAGCTTCCGCACCAGAGGCGGCCGTTTCGGTCACCCCAGCGGCTTCTGCGCCGGCTGAGGCGGCATCTGCCGCAGCGCCCGCCGCTTCAGCCGCACCTGCACCTGTGGCCAACAAGGGCGACGTGGCCTGGATGATCGTCGCCACCT
>JACMKW010000332.1 GCA_014379885.1 Rhizobacter sp. | reverse complement strand
GAAACCCGGGCTCTTGACCGCCGCGGTGCCCACGATGATGAAGCTCAAGCCATCGTCGAGGTAGCGCTCGATGGTGTCGAGGTCGCGGATGCCGCCGCCCAGTTGCACTGGAACCTCGTCACCCACCTCGGCCAGGATGGCCTTGATGGCGGCTTCATTGACCGGTTTGCCGGCGAAGGCTCCGTTCAAGTCGACCAGGTGCAAACGCCGCGCGCCAGCGTCGACCCATCGTCGGGCCATGGCCGCGGGGTCTTCGCCGAAGGTGGTGGATTCAGCCATGTCGCCTTGTTTAAGGCGCACACATTGGCCGTCTTTCAGGTCAATCGCAGGGATCAGCAGCATGGCCGAGGCAGTGGTGGTGTGAAGGGAAGAAGGAGGATTTTGCCGAGAGAGGTGCCGCAGGAAGATGACGCCAAAAAAGCGGATCAGGGGTTCCAGTGAAGGAAGTTGCGGTAGAGCGCGAGACCATGCTCGGCGCTCTTCTCGGGGTGGAACTGGGTGGCGAAAATGTTATCGCGTGCCAGCGCACAGGTAAAGCGGCTGCCGTAGTCCGTTTCGCCCGCGCTGTGGCGCGGATCGGTGGGCCGCGCATAAAAACTGTGCACGAAATAGAAGTAGGCCTCGTCAGGCACGCCCGCCCACACCGGGTGCACACGGGCCTGAATCACCTGGTTCCAGCCCATTTGCGGCACCTTGTAACGGCTGCCGTCGGGCTGGAGCTGGCCTTGCAATTGGAAACGAATCACTTCGCCTGGAATGAGGTTCAGCCCATCGGCGGGGCCTTCTTCGCTGCGGGTGAGCAACATCTGCATGCCGATGCACACACCCATCAGCGGCTTGCGGGCGGCGGCGTCGAGCACGGCGTCTTGCAGGCCTGACTCTTTCAGCTCGCGCATGCAATCGGGCAAGGCACCCTGGCCGGGCAGCACCACGCGCTCGGCGGCATACACCTCGTCGGGCTTGGAGGTGACGACCACCTCGAAACCCGTACCCTGCACGACATGCAGGACCGCCTGCGAGACGGAGCGCAGGTTGCCACTGCCGTAGTCGACCACGGCGACGGTCTTGCTCATGTCAGCCCCTCGTTCGCGGCGTACCGCGACCGATCCCCCGAAGGGATCTCGCCCGCCTTCGGTCGGCCGGGCGCCGGGCTCTCAGCTTCGCTCGGCATCACAACGAGCCTTTGGTCGACGGAATGACGCCAGCCGCACGCGGATCAATCTCCAGCGCCATGCGCAGCGCCCGCGCAAAGGCCTTGAAGATGGTTTCGCACTGGTGGTGGGCGTTGTCGCCTTCCAGGTTGTCGATGTGCAACGTCACGCCGGCGTGGTTGCTGAAACCCTGGAAGAACTCGTAGACGAGCTGCGAGTCGAGCGCGCCGATCATGCCGCTCTTGAAGTCCACCCGCATGTGCAGGCCAGGGCGACCCGAGAAGTCGATCACCACGCGCGACAGCGCTTCGTCGAGCGGCACATAGGCGTGGCCATAGCGGCGCAAGCCTTTCTTGTCACCCACCGCCTGCGCCATGGCCTGCCCGAGGGTGATGCCCACGTCTTCCACGGTGTGGTGGCCGTCGATGTGCAGGTCGCCCTTGGCGTCGACCTCCAGGTCAATCAACCCGTGCCGTGCGATCTGGTCGAGCATGTGGTCGAAGAAACCGATGCCAGTGGCCAGCTTGGCCGCGCCCGTGCCATCGAGGTTGATGGCCACGCGGATTTGCGTTTCGTTGGTGTTGCGGGTGACGTCCGCCTTGCGGTCGGTCATGACAGGCTCGCTTTCAAAGCATCAATCATCAGGTCATTCTCATGAGGCGTGCCCACGGTCAAGCGCAGGCAGTTTGCCAGCAGCGGATGCAGTTTGGAGACGTTCTTCACCAGCACCTTGCGCTGCTTCATGCCCTCGAACAGCCCAGCGGCATCGGGCACGCGGGTGAGCACCATGTTGGCTTCGCTCGGATAGGGCTTCACGCCAGGCATCGCCGCCAGCGCGGCAATGAGACGCGTGCGCTCGCTGCGCAGAACCGCCGCCTGGCGCGCGAACTCGTCGTGGTGTTCCAGCGCGAACAATGCCGCCTCGGCGTTGAGCACGCTCACGTTGTAGGGCGGGCGCACCTTGTCGATCTCGGCCACCAGCGCCTTTGGGCCCAGCAGGTAACCCAGGCGCACGCCGGCCAGGCCAAACTTGCTCAGCGTGCGCATGATCAGCACGTGCTCGTGGCCGGTCACACGATCCATGTAGCTGCGCGAGGCGAAAGGCTGGTAGGCCTCGTCGATCACCACCAGCCCCGGCGCGGCGAGCACGATCTTCTCGATCACCGCATCGTTGAACAGGTTGGCCGTCGGGTTGTTGGGGTAGGCGATGTAGATGATGGCCGGCTGGTGCTTGGCTATCGCGGCCAGCATCGTTGCCTCGTCGAGCTCGAAATCGGCGGTGAGCGGCACGCCGATGAAGCGCAGGCCCTGCAGGCGGGCCGACACGTCGTACATCACAAAACCAGGCACGGGCGCCAGCACCGTGGCGCCGGGCATGTCGCAGGCCATGCTGAGCAGCGTGATGATCTCGTCGGAGCCGTTACCCAGGATCAGGTCGTAGCCTTTGGGCAGGCCCACATGGCGCCCCAGCGCGGCGCGCAGCTCATTGATGCGTTCGCCCGGGTAGCGGTTGATCGCCACCTCGCCCAGCCGGGCGCCCAGTTCGCGGCGCAGCGCCTCGGGCAGGGTGAAGGGGTTTTCCATCGCGTCGAGCTTGACCATGCCGGCGCTGGGCTGGATGGCGTAGCCATGCATGGACTGCACGTCTTGGCGGATGACGGAGGAAGGCTTGCGTGACATGGTGTGAAATAAGGCAAAGACCCGGGCTTGAAACGCCGTCTATTACATAATATATTGCATGTATCGACCACTGGAGACCCACATGGCTGCCGTCTTGACCAACGTGTATCTGGAACCCGGGCAACGCAAGTTTCTGGAGAAACAGGCCAAACTCAACGACACCAATCTTTCCGCAGAAATGCGATCGGCCGTCGATTTGTACAAGGCTGGTGTGTCGATGTCTGAATTGGAGCTGCTCGACCTGGCCACACGCCGCGCCAAAGACGACCTCGACGCCATCAACACCACGCTCGACAACGGCCAACGCCGCGCCGAGTTGTTCTTTGCGCAGATCGCCTCCATCAAGGCGGGCTCCCCACAATGAGCCTGGTTGCCGAGATCCTCGACCGGCTGACCGGCGTTTCCACATTGCGCGAGAAAGTTTCGCAGCAAGACAAGGTGCTCGAAGGCATGCAACGCATCATGCTCGACCAGCAGAAAGAGCTGGCCGAAGTCAAAGGCACTTTGCGCGCACTGGTCACGATGCAACAGTTCTCGGGCAAAAAATAGTCATCGCTTGAACCCGCCTTTGAGTCCGCTTTTAAGTCTCATCTCGGCGGCTTGTGCATGGGCCTGCAGCCCCTCGCCATAGGCCAGTTCGGCCGCAATCACACCCAGCTTTTGCGCACCCGCCTCGCTCACCTCGATGAGGCTGCTGCGCTTTTGAAAGTCGTAAACACCCAGCGGTGACGAGAAGCGGCAGGTGCCCGAGGTGGGCAGCACGTGGTTGGGCCCGGCGCAGTAGTCGCCCAGGCTTTCACTGGTGAAAGCACCCAGGAAGATGGCCCCGGCGTGCTTGAGCAGCGGCTCCCAGCGGTGCGGGTCTTGCGAGCTCACCTCCAGGTGTTCCGGCGCAATGCGGTTGCTGATGTTGCAGGCCTCTTCCATGCTGCGTGTGTGGATCAGCGCACCGCGGCCTTCGAGCGAGGCGCGGATCACATCGCGGCGCGGCATGCCGCCGATCAAACGGTCGATCGCTTCTTTCACCTGCGCGATGTAGGCCGCGTCGGGGCACAGCAGAATGCTTTGCGCCAGCTCGTCATGCTCGGCCTGGCTGAACAAGTCCATGGCCACCCAATCGGCCGGCGTGCTGCCATCGGCCAGCACCAAAATTTCACTCGGGCCGGCAATCATGTCGATGCCCACCTTGCCGAACACACGGCGCTTGGCGCTTGCCACGTAGGCATTGCCAGGGCCGGTGATCTTGTCGACAGCCGGCACCGTGGCCGTGCCGTAGGCCAGAGCCGCCACGGCCTGCGCGCCACCCAGCGTGAAGGCCCGATCCACACCCGCAATGGCCGCCGCCGCCAACACCATGGCATTGCGCTCGCCTCTGGGTGTGGGCACGACCATGATGATTTCACCAACACCCGCCACCTTGGCCGGCACGGCGCCCATCAACACGCTGGAGGGGTAGGCCGCCTTGCCACCGGGAACGTACATGCCCAAGCGGTCGATGGGGGTGACTTTCTGGCCAAGCAACGTGCCATCGGCATCGCGGTAGCTCCAAGAACGGCCGCAGGCTTCGAGCTGGCGCTGGTGGTAGTCACGCACGCGTTCAGCGGCGGCTTCGAGCGCGCTGCGCTGCTTGGGCGTGATGGCCGCCAGCGCGTCTTGCAACTCAGCCTGCGTGATTTCCAACGCGGCCACCGAATCGGCCTTCAGGCCATCAAATCGCTCGGTGTACTCCAGCACCGCCGCATCACCACGCACGCGCACGTCGTCGAGGATGGACGCCACCCGCTCTTCGATCGCATGGTCGGTCTCAGCCGACCAGTGCTGCAAGCGCTGGAATTCGGTCTCGAAATCGGCAGCAGTGGTCGCGAGTTGGCGGATCTGGACTGTCATGGCATCACCGGGCGGTGTCACTTAGCTGGGATGGCCGACGCAAACGCGTCGATGATCTGGCGAATGGCGTCGCGCTTCACTTTCAGCGCCGCCTGGTTCACCACCAGGCGGGCCGAGATTTGCATGATCTCTTCCACTTCGATGAGGTGGTTGGCCTTCAGCGTGCTGCCGGTGGACACGAGGTCGACGATGGCGTCGGCCAGGCCGGTCAACGGCGCCAGCTCCATCGAGCCGTAGAGCTTGATCACGTCGACGTGCACGCCCTTGTCGGCGAAGTGGTCGCGCGCGCAGCTGGTGTATTTGGTGGCGACACGCAGGCGCGAGCCCTGCTTCACGGCAGTCGCATAATCGAAATCGTCTCGCACAGCCACGCTCATGCGGCACTTGGCAATGCGCAGGTCCAGCGGCTGATACAGGCCCTGGCCGCCGTGCTCCAGCAGCACGTCTTTGCCAGCCACGCCGAGATCGGCGCCGCCGTATTGCACGTAGGTGGGCACATCGGTGGCGCGCACCAGCACCACGCGCACGTCGGGCCGCGTCGTGCCGACGATCAGCTTGCGCGACTTCTCCGGGTCTTCGAGCACCTCGATGCCGGCTGCTTTCAGCAGCGGCAGCGATTCTTCGAAGATGCGCCCTTTTGACAGTGCGAGTGTGATCATTTGATTCGCTCGATGTCTGCGCCGATGGCGCGCAGCTTGGTTTCCATCTGGTCGTAACCACGGTCGAGGTGATAGATGCGCTCGACCACCGTTTCGCCATCGGCCACCAAGCCAGCGATGACTAGGCTGGCCGACGCACGCAGGTCGGTCGCCATCACGGTCGCACCCGACAGCTGTTCAACGCCGTGCACCACAGCGGTATGGCCGTCGACCTCGATCTTCGCGCCCAGGCGCACCAGCTCGTTCACATGCATGAAGCGGTTCTCGAAAATGGTTTCGGTGACCTTGGCTGTGCCCTGCGCAATGCAATTGAGCGCCATGAACTGCGCCTGCATGTCGGTCGGGAAAGCCGGGTACTCGCTGGTGCGAAAGCCCACGGCGCGCGGGCGCTTGTCATTCTTCACGCGGATCCAGTCGGCGCCCGACTCGATGCTGGCACCGGCCTCACGCAGCTTGTCGATCACGGCGTCGAGGTGGTCGGCGCGCGCGCCACGCAGCAACACGTCGCCCCCAGCGGCGGCCACGGCACACAGGAAGGTGCCGGTCTCGATGCGGTCGGGCACGATGCGGTGGCGCGCACCGTGCAGGCGGTCCACGCCCTGGATGCGGATCTTGCTGGTGCCGTGGCCTTCGATCTTCGCGCCCATGGCGATGAGCATGCGGGCCAGGTCGGGAATCTCCGGTTCCTGGGCGGCGTTTTCGAGCACGGTCTCACCCTCGGCCAGGGTGGCGGCCATCAACAAGTTTTCGGTGCCGGTGACGGTGACCATGTCGGTCGTGATGCTGGCCCCCTTGAGGCGTTTGGCACGGGCGACGATGTAACCGTGTTCGACGGTCATCTCCGCGCCCATGGCCTGCAGCCCCTTAATGTGCTGGTCGACCGGGCGCGAACCGATGGCGCAGCCGCCCGGCAGCGACACCTTGGCCTCTCCGAAACGCGCCAGCAGCGGTCCCAGTACCAGGATCGAGGCCCGCATGGTCTTGACCAGGTCGTAGGTTGCCTCGCGCGAGGTGACGTTGCCCGCATCGAGCGTCACCATGTCGGGCTCGGTGTCGCTGCGGACAGCGCCCACACCCATCATGCGCAACAGCTTCATGGTGGTGTTGACGTCCTGCAGCAGCGGCACGTTGCGCAGCGTGACCGGGTTGGCCGTGAGCAGGGCAGCGCACAGTTCGGGCAGGGCCGCGTTTTTGGCACCTGAGATCGTGACCTCGCCCTTGAGCTGCCGGCCACCGCGGATGATGAGTTTGTCCATGGGCGTATTGGTTGCCCCAAGCTCATGCGACCCTCAAGCCTGCATGTCGCGCAGGCCCGCCGGCCGCAGTGAACCTGCGGCGGTTTTCAGTGGTGGTGTGGGTTGGGCGCCGACGCGGGCGTCGAGGCCCATTCGGCAGGGGTCAGCGTCTTCATGGACAGGGCGTGGATTTGCTCGCGCATTCTATCGCCCAGCGCCTTGTAGACCCGCTGGTGGCGTGCCACCCGGTTCGCGCCGACAAACTCGGCCGACACGATGGTGGCGAAAAAGTGGCGGCCGTCACCCTCGACCTGCAAATGTTCGCAGGCCAGGCCTTGCGCGATGTAGCGCTCGACTTCAGCTGGGGTGGGATCGGCCATGATGGTGCATTATCGCTCAGCCGGGGGACGGCCCGCCCTCGCGGGACATCACGACCGCCGTGGCGGGTGTTCAATGACGGATCTTGTATCCGGTGCGCAGCAGCTGCAGGCTGAGCGCACACACCAGCAGCAGGCTGGTGCCGACCACCGCCAGGCTGGTCCAGGGAGAGACGTCGCTGACGCCGAAAAACCCATGGCGGAAGCCGTCGATCATGTAGAAAAACGGGTTCAGGTGGCTCGCCTGCTGCCAGAACGGCGGCAGCGACTTGACCGAATAGAAGACACCCGACAGGAAGGTCATCGGCATGATGATGAAGTTCTGGAAGGCGGCGATCTGGTCGAACTTCTCCGCCCACAGCCCGGCCACCAGGCCGAGCGCACCCATCATCGCGGCGCCCATGACGGCGTACACCAGGATCCACAGCGGCTGGGCCACCGGCAGCGGCGCAAACCACAGCGTGACCAGCAGCACCCCCAGCCCCACCACCACGCCGCGCACCACCGAGGCGCCCACATAGGCCACGAACCAGGCCCAGTGCGACAGCGGCGCCACCAGCAGGAACACCAGGTTGCCGCTGATCTTGCTCTGGATCAGCGAACTGCTGCTGTTGGCGAAGGCGTTTTGCAGCACACTCATCATCACCAGCCCGGGAATCAGGAAGCTGGTGTAGCCGACGCTGTTGTAGACCTTCACATGGTCCTCGAGCACATGGCCGAAGATCAGCAGGTACAGCACGGCGGTGAGCACGGGCGCGGCCACGGTCTGGAAGCCGACCTTCCAGAAGCGCAGGATCTCCTTGCGGAACAGTGTCTGCGCGCCAGCGATGGTCATGATGCGTCTTTGGCCACATGCGTGAGGCGTTCGGCAGGCGCGAGGCGTTCGCCGGGCATGACGCCCTGCGCTGGCAGGCCCTCGCACCCGGGCTCGCCGCCCTGCATGATTTCCAGGAACACGTCTTCCAGATCGGCGCGGCCGATCTCCAGGTCTTCCACCTTCACGCCGCCGGCGCGCAGCGTGGCCAGCATGCTCTCGACCTCGGTGGCGTCGTGCGCCTTGACCTGCACGATGCGGCCGGTGACCCGAGCGTGCACGGCAATCGCCAGCGGCAGGGCCTGGTCGGTCTTGAAGCGCAACATCGTGCTGGCGCGGCCGGCCAGCAGCGCCGAAGTGGCGTCCAGCGCCACCAGCCTGCCCTGTTTCAACATGCCGATGCGGCTGCACAGCGCCTCGGCCTCTTCCAGGTAGTGCGTGGTCAGCAGCACGGTGTGGCCCTCACGGTTCAGGCGGCTG
>JACMKW010000331.1 GCA_014379885.1 Rhizobacter sp. | reverse complement strand
TTCGACACGCTGTATGCCGAAGGCCAGCGTCGTTATGTGGAAAGCCTGTCGGCTTACGCGCGGCAGTTTTTGCAGCTGATGGACAAGCCCGATGTCGATGTGATCGAAGGCTTGTCGCCTGCCATCAGCATCGAGCAGAAGGCCACCTCGCACAACCCGCGCTCCACGGTCGGCACTGTCACCGAGATCCACGACTACCTGCGCTTGCTGTACGCACGCGCTGGCACCCCTTTTTGCCCCGAACACAAGCTGCCGCTGCAAGCACAAAGCGTGAGCCAGATGGTGGATGCCGCGCTGGCGCTGCCACAAGACACCAAGCTGATGGTGCTGGCCCCGGTGGTGCGCGACCGCAAGGGTGAGTTCGCCGAGCTGTTTGCCGACATGCAGGCGCAAGGTTATGTGCGCTTTCGCATCGACGGCACGGCCTATGAAGCCGCCGATGTGCCCAAACTGAAGAAGACCGAGAAGCACGACATCGACGTGGTGATCGACCGCGTGAAGGTGCAGGCCGGTTTGCAACAACGCCTGGCCGAAAGTTTCGAAGCCGCCATGCGCATCGCCGAAGGCCGCGCGATGGCGCTGGAAATGGACACGGGCAAGGAGCATCTGTTCAGCAGCAAGTTCGCCTGCCCGATTTGCAGCTACTCCTTGAGTGAGCTGGAGCCGCGCCTCTTCTCGTTCAACTCACCGGTGGGCGCCTGCCCGAGTTGCGACGGCCTGGGCCAGGTGACGGCTTTCGATCCCGAGCGTGTGGTCGCCTTCCCAACGCTCAGCCTCGCCAGCGGCGCCGTCAAGGGCTGGGATCGGCGCAACGGCTACACCTTCTCGCTGCTGGAGAGCGTGGCCAAGCACTACAAGTTCGACATCGACACACCGTTTGAAACGTTGCCCAAGAAGGCGCGCACGGTGCTGCTGTGGGGCTCGGGCGACGACGATGTGAGCTTCGTCTACGAAGCCGAAGGGGCCAACGGCAAGACACGCAGCGTCAAGCGCAAGCACCCCTTCGAAGGGATCATTCCCAACCTGCAGCGCCGCTATAAAGAGACCGACTCCGCCGCAGTGCGCGAAGACCTGGCGCGCTACCAGGCCGCGCGCCCTTGCCCCGACTGCCAAGGCACCCGGTTGCGCACCGAGGCGCGTAACGTGTTCCTGCAAAGCGAATCTGACATAGACAACCACAAGCCAGGTGAGCCGATCTACCGCGTCGAGCATTTCACGCTGCGCGACTGCCTGGCCTACTTCGAGTCACTGCACTTGAAAGGCGCCAAGGCGGAGATCGCCGACAAGGTGGTGCGCGAGATCCGCTCGCGGCTCAAGTTCCTGAACGACGTGGGCCTCAACTACCTGAGCCTGGACCGCAACGCCGACTCCTTGAGCGGTGGCGAATCGCAGCGCATTCGCCTCGCTTCGCAGATCGGCTCGGGCCTGACCGGCGTGATGTACGTGCTGGATGAACCCAGCATCGGTTTGCACCAGCGCGACAACGAGCGCCTGATCGGCACGCTGCGCCACCTGCGCGACATCGGCAACAGCGTGCTGGTGGTCGAGCACGATGAAGACGCCATCCGCGCCGCCGACCACGTGATCGACATGGGCCCAGGCGCCGGCGTGCATGGCGGGCGAGTGATCGCACAAGGCACGCCGCAGCAGGTGGCCGACAGCCCCGAATCCCTGACCGGGCGCTACATGTCGCAGGTGCTGAAGATCGCCGTGCCAAACAAGCGCCATCGCCTGGCCGACACGGCCGAGCCGCAAAGCCTGCGCATCGTCAACGCCCGCGGCAACAACCTGAAGAGCGTGACGGCCGAGATTCCGGTGGGCCTGTTCACCTGCGTCACGGGTGTGTCGGGCTCGGGCAAGTCGACGCTGGTGAACGACACGTTGTATGCCGCGGTGGCGCGCAAGCTCTACGGCAGCCACACCGAGCCCGAGCCGCATGACGCGATCGAGGGGCTGGAGGCTTTCGACAAAGTCATCAGCGTCGACCAGAGCCCCATCGGCCGCACACCGCGCAGCAACCCCGCCACCTACACCGGCCTCTTTACACCCATCCGCGAGCTGTTTGCCGAAGTGCCCACCGCACGCGAGCGTGGCTATGGGCCAGGCCGCTTCAGCTTCAACGTGGCGGGCGGGCGCTGCGAGGCCTGCCAGGGTGACGGGGTGCTGAAGGTCGAGATGCATTTCTTGCCTGATGTGTATGTGCCCTGCGACGTGTGCCACAGCAGGCGCTACAACCGCGAGACGCTGGAGGTGCTCTACAAGGGCAAGAACATCACCGACGTGCTGAACATGACGGTGGAGGACGCCTTCACGCTGTTCAACGCAGTCCCGGCGCTGGCGCGCAAGCTGCAAACACTGCTGGACGTGGGCCTGGGCTATGTGAAGCTGGGCCAGAGCGCGACGACGCTGTCCGGCGGCGAGGCCCAGCGCGTGAAGCTGGCGCTGGAGCTGAGCAAGCGCGACACGGGGCGCACCCTCTACATCCTGGACGAGCC
>JACMKW010000330.1 GCA_014379885.1 Rhizobacter sp. | reverse complement strand
GGAGCGTCACCGACACCACGGCACGCTGGACGCAGAGCTTGCTGCGCGGCGACAGCCTGCAGGCTGCGTGGGCCGAGGCCGGCGATGGCTTCGAGTTCGAAGCGTGGCTGGTGCAGGCGCTGCAATGTGGTTGGATCGCACGCGCCGTGTGCATCGCCTGATTCATTCATGCAAGGTATTGCGCGCCATGGCGACCAAGGCGCAACGCCACCCATCCAGAAAGCCACCCATGAACACTTCTTTCCTCACCCCCGCGCTGAGCCTGTGGAGCCGCTTCGTTGCGGCACTGGAGGCATTGCAGCCCCTGGCGCAATTGGGTGCACGGCTGTACGTGGCGCAGGCCTTCTTTCTCTCCGGCCTGACCAAGATCCACGACTGGGACACCACGCTCGCTTTGTTCACCGACGAGTACAAGGTGCCCTTGTTGCCCCCGATGGCCGCGGCCATCGCCGGCACGGCGGGTGAGCTGGTGCTGCCGGTGCTGTTGTTGCTCGGCCTGGGCGGGCGGTTTGCCGCGCTGGGCCTGTCGGTGGTGAACGTGGTGGCGGTGCTCAGCTTGGCCGAGATCGCGCCGGCTGCGCTGCAGCAGCATGTGTTCTGGGGCAGCCTGTTGATTGCGCTGGTGCTGTGGGGGCCGGGGCGCTGGTCGCTGGACCGCCTGCTTGAGCCGCGCCTGATGCGTGCCTGATTGCGGGGGCCGTGCCCGCTAGAAATCACCCGGCTTGAAGGTGATCACCATGGGTGTAGGCACGCGACCATCGGTGTCGGGTGGCAGCATTTCGGTCTTGTCGATGGCGCTCAGCACCGCTTCGTCCAGCCTCGCGATGCCGCTGCTCTTGACGATCTTGCGGGCGACGATGGTGCCGTTGGGTGAGGAGCGCACTTCCACCTCGATCAGCGGGTTGCCGTCGATCTTGTCGACGTAGGTGAAGTTGGGCCGCACCCGCGCCACCACACGCCCCGCGTAAGAGGCCGACGGCCCGGCGGTCTGCGCAGCTTTGCCACCTGGCGCGGAGCCGGTGGCGCCGGCCTCACCCAGGATGCGCTTGATGTTGGCCTCGCGTTGCGCGGCCAGCTGCTCGTCCTTGCGAGCCTCTTCTTTCTTGCGCTTCTCGGCCTCGGCCTTGTCAGCTTTGAGTTTTTCTTCCTGTGTGCGCTTCTTCTCGTCTTGCTCTTTCTCTTTTTTCTCTTTCTCGCGCTTGGTCTTTTCTTTCTCGATGGCGATCTGTGGGTCGGGCACAGCGCGAGTGGGTGCGGGCTCGGGTTTGGCTTCCGGCTTGGGCGTGGGAACGGGCTTGGGCGGCGCGGGGCGCGGCGGTTCGGTCTCCACGGCTCGCTGCGCGGCGATCTGCGGCACGGCAGCCCAGAGTTCGGCTTCCACACCTTCGGGCTCGCTCGCGTGCCAGCTCACGCTGAAGGCCAGCGCAATCACAAGCGCCACGTGCACCAAAGCGGCCAGTACCAAGCCCGTGCGCAGGCCGTCATTGCCACGTGGCATCAGCGCATCGCGTTGCATCGCGGCGGTGCTCATCTCAGTCTCTTACCCGTTGCTCTTCACCGAAAGGCCCACCCGCTGAATGCCGGCCTTCTGCAAGATGTCCATCACCTTCACCACGGCCTCGTACTTCACGGCCTTGTCGGCCGAGATGACCACCGGCGCCTGTGCGTCGCCGCCTTGCGCGGCGCTGACCCGATCGGCGAGGGTCTTGAGCGTCACGGCGGGAGCGTCCTTGCTGTCGATGCGCATGCGCAGGCTTTCGTCCTTGCTCACCACCACCTCGATCACCTTCTTGGGTTGCTGCTTGCTCTTGCCGATGCTGGGCAGATCAACCACACCAGTGGTGATGAGCGGTGCGCTCACCATGAAGATGATCAGCAGTACCAACATCACGTCGATGAAGGGCACCATGTTGATCTCGTTGATGGTGCGCCGGCGCGAGGTGCTGCGGATGGGGGTGACGGAAGCCATGGCGGATCAGCGGGGCACAGCGCCAGAGCCGGCGCCAGCGGGGGCAGGCGGCAGCGGCTGGCTGGCGTTGCGTTGCAGGATGTTGGAGAACTCTTCGATGAAGGTTTCCATCTGGATGGCGATGCGGTCGATGTCGCGCGCAAAACGGTTGTAGGCGATGACCGCGGGAATGGCCGCGAAGAGACCGATGGCCGTGGCCACCAGCGCTTCGGCAATGCCCGGTGCCACTGTGGCCAACGACACCTGCGTCAGGTTGGCCAGCCCCACGAAGGCATGCATGATCCCCCACACCGTGCCGAACAGGCCCACATACGGCGAGACCGAGCCCACTGACGCGAGGAAGGAAAGGTTGGACTCCACCACGTCGAGCTCGCGCTGGAAGCTCGCGCGCATGGCACGGCGCGAGCCGTCGAGCAGCAGGCCGTTGTCGATCACCCGGCGCTCGCGCATCTTCAGGAATTCGCGCATACCCGAGGCGAAGATGCGCTCCAGGGGTGCGCCTTCGGCGCGGCGGCCGGCGTCGTTGTAGAGGTCGTTGAGGTTCTTGCCGGCCCAAAATTCGCGCTCGAATTCGTCGTTGCCCGAACGCACCTTCTTCAGGCCGAAGAGCTTGCCGAAGATCACCGTCCAACTCGCCAGCGAGACCAGCAGCAGCCCCACCATGACGAGCTGCACCACGAAGCTTGCATGCAGCACCAGGCTGATGATGGAGATGTCTTGGTTCATTCAAGCGGTCCCGTGTTCTTGGAAGTCGGTGGTGAGAGGGCCAAATGCGGCGCTGGTTCCGCCATGGCCTGCAACAGGTGTTCGGGAATACGCCGCGGCCGAAAGCTCTGGGCGTCGACGCAGCCGATGCGGATCTCGCCTTCGGCCAGCCGCTCTTCTCCGCGCCACGCCTCTTGCGCGATGGTCATGCTGGCCTGGCCGGCGTGTTTGACCTGCACGGTGACGGTCAACAGGTCGTCGAGCCGGGCCGGGCGCAGGTAGCGCACGCTGGTTTGCGACACAACGAAGATCGCCCCGGTCTGTGTGCGCAGCGCTTCTTGCGCATAGCCGAACGAGCGCAGCCACTCGGTGCGCGCGCGCTCGAAGAACTTGAGGTAGTTGGCGTAGAAGACCACGCCCCCGGCGTCGGTGTCTTCCCAGTAGATGCGCAGTGTGTGCGCGAAAGTGTTGGGTGCAGTCATGAACGCGAGTCAGGCGGCAACGCTGCCGTCAACCCGCGCATTATCACTGTGCTCTCACTGCAGCTTCTTGTAGACCGGGCCCCACAGCGGGTGGCCTTGCTCTGATTTGCTCAAGCCAAACGTCGGGTCGGCGCCTTTGGCGGCACGGAACTCGGCCTCGCACTCCAGCATGCGTTTGCTGGTGCAGTAGATGAAGGCCAGTGTCTTGTGGGCGGCGCTGCGGTCGCGTGGTGACACCAGCCCGCCTTGCAGGGCCTGGTTGAGCTGCTTTTCGGAGTCGGCGTATTGCGCGTCGTCGTAGGCGCGCAGGCCCCCTTGGAGCGCGCGCTCGGCAGGGCGCGAGATCACGTCGAGCAGGCCCACGGGTGCGGGTTTGCTTTGCGACGCACAGCCGGCGAGCACCAACAGCATGAAGGGCACGAGCGCGATGGTGTTGAAGGTTCTCGTCATGATCCGAAGCGGTGTTTGAGTGAGGCCGGTTGGCCGGGCACGATGTTGACGCTTGCGCTGTACGGTGGGAATTCGTCGTTGCGAATGGTGATGGTGTGGCGGCCTTCGCTCAGGGTGAGCTCGTTCAGCGGCGGCGCAATGCCCACCGACTTGCCGTCGACCTCGACCTGGCCCCAGGGGCTGACGGCCAGGCGCAGCACGCCGGTGGCCACGGCGGCCGTGCCGGCACTTGTGGCCGCCAAGCGGGCTTCACGTTCGCGGGCGCGGCGCTCCTTGACAGTTTCTTTGGGTGCGGCTGGCTTGACGGCGGCGGGTGCCTGGGCAACACGCGGTGTTTCGACCGCAGGTGGGGCAACGGCTACAGGTGCGGGTACCGGGGGAGCCACCATCACCGGAGCAGATGCCTGCGCCAGCGGGGCCGAACCGGCAGTGTCAACCACGGGCGGTGCCACAGCCACCACCACCACCGGCGCAGGTGCAGGTGCAAGCACCGCAGGGGGTGGGGCTTGTGCCAGGTCGGGCCCAGCCTGATGCGGTGCCAACGCCCACCACGCGGCACCGGCCACGAACAGCGCGGCGACGGCGCTCAGGCCCCACACCAGCGGGCGTTTTCGCGCTGCGGGCACTTCATCGGCGGGGTCGGCACCCTCCTGGGCGTGCTCTTCCAGCCAATGGCGCAGCTCGCGCGACAGCGCGCGGGCAGAACGGTAACGGTCTTCGGGGTTCTTTTC
>JACMKW010000329.1 GCA_014379885.1 Rhizobacter sp. | reverse complement strand
TTGCACCACCATGTTGACCTTGATCGGGCCCAGGCCCACGCGCTCGGCTTCGGCGATACCGGCCAATACGTCAGCCACCGGGAAGTCGGCGTCGTTCATGCGGCGGAAGACCGTGTCGTCAAGCGCGTCCAGGCTCACCGTCACGCGTTGCAGGCCGGCGTCTTTCAAGGCCTGTGCCTTCTTCGCCAGCAGCGAGCCGTTGGTGGTGAGCGTGAGGTCGAGCGTCTGGCCATCAGGCGTGCGCAACGCGGAGAGCATCTCGATCAGCACTTCAATGTTCTTGCGCAGCAGCGGCTCGCCGCCGGTGAGGCGGATCTTCTGCACCCCATGGGCAGCGAACAGGCGCGCCGTGCGGGTGATCTCTTCAAAGCTCAGCAGCGAGCCTTGTGGCAGGAACTGGTAGTGCTTGTCGAACACTTCCTTGGGCATGCAGTAGCCACAGCGGAAGTTGCAGCGGTCGGTGACCGAGATGCGCAGGTCGCGCAGGGGGCGGCCCAGGGTGTCGGAAAGCAGGCCGTTCGGGGCGATGGGCTGCGCCGGAATGCGGGGCAAGGCCGCAGCGTAGCGGTGGTCTGCAATGGGGATGACTTTGTCGGTCATCGGGCGATTGTGCCCTCGTGGCATTGCCCCGCCCTGCGCGGGATCAAGGGGACAGGTTGTCGTTCGGGATGGCCGAGGCTTCGGCAATGACAGGTGCTGCCACGGCCACTGCCGGCGTGGCAGCAGTGGCTTGTGCTGCGCGGCGCCCTCCGGTGAAGCGCTTGGCCCAGTACCGCACTCCCATGCTTTCAACCCGCACTTCGCCCCCGGGTTTGGGCGCATGGATGAACTTGTCTTCGCCGACGTAGATGCCCACGTGCGAAAAAGTGCGACGCATGGTGTTGAAGAACACCAGGTCGCCGGGCTTCAGCTCGTTGCGTTTGACGGGCGCCAGGCCCGAGGCTTTGGCCTGTTCGTCAGCCTTGCGGGGCAGCAGCAGCCCCAGGCTGTTTTCATAGATGTGGCGGGTGAACCCACTGCAGTCGAAACCGTTGTCGGCGTTGTTGCCGCCGCGCTTGTAAGGCACGCCGAGGAAGTTCATGGCCGACACCACCAGGCCGGACGTGGCATTTCGCACCTGTTGGCCGAGGCTGGAAGCGCTTTCGACCGCGCCAGCTGGGCTGTCGAAAACGCGTGCGTCGAGCACCCCTTTGTCGACCAGCAACTTGGCCACCAGGTCATTGCCATCGGGAGCAGCGTGTGCCAGCGAAGCCGCCGTCGCGAACGCCAGCGCGGCAAGCGCGGTGCGAAGCGAAGCGGGGGCCAGGCGGTTCATCCGTGGGAGCATAGGGAGCCCGTGCGGCAGCGTCAACCCAAAATCACTGCTGCGGCGGGGACTTGGCGGGCTTTCTTCATGTTTTGGCTGACTACGGCCACAGGTCTGCACCGATGCACAACAAGGCCTGGCGGGTTAGCCTGCGCTCTTCTGTGAAGGAGTGAAACATGTTCAAGGCTCTGCTGCTGGAGAAGAACGACGCTGGTTTTGCTGCCTCTGTGCAGCCCATTGACGATGCCAGGCTTCCTGCCGGTGACGTGCTGGTGCAAGTCAGCTGTTCGACTCTCAACTACAAGGATGGGCTGGCCATCACCAACCGCGGCCCGGTGGTGCGGCAATGGCCCATGGTGGCCGGCATCGACGGTGCAGGCACCGTGTTGGAAAGCACGCACCCGGGCTGGAAACCGGGTGACAGCTTCGTGCACAACGGCTGGGGCGTGGGCGAAACCCACTGGGGGTGCCTGGCCGAGCGAGCGCGCTTGAAAGGCGAGTGGCTGGTCAAGTTGCCGGCGGCCTTCGACGCCCGTCAGGCCATGGCCATTGGCACGGCGGGTTACACCGCCATGCTGTGTGTGCTCGCGCTGGAACGCCACGGCGTGAAGCCCGGTGACGGCGACGTGCTGGTGACCGGTGCCACCGGCGGCGTGGGCAGTGTGGCGACGGCTTTGCTGGCGAGTTTGGGCTACCGCGTGATTGGCTCCACCGGCAAGTCGGCCGAAGCCGAGTACTTGAGCGCCTTGGGCGCGGCCGGTGTGATCGACCGCGCCGAGCTGTCGGCGCCGGCCAAGCCGCTGCAAAAAGAGCGCTGGGCGGCGGTGGTCGATGCCGTGGGCAGCCATACGCTGGTCAACGCGCTGGCACAGACACGTTACGGTGGCGTGGTGGCCGCGTGCGGTATGGCGCAGGGCATCGACCTGCCGGGCACGGTGATGCCGTTCATCCTGCGCGGCGTTCACCTTGCCGGGGTTGACAGCGTGATGGCGCCTCTTGGGGTACGCCAGCAAGCCTGGGACAGGTTGGCGACAGCAATGGACCCCAAGCTGCTCGACCGAATGACCCACGACATCAAGCTGGCCGACGCAATCGAATCCGCACAGGCCTTGATGGCGGGCCAGGTGCGCGGCCGATTGGTCGTGCACATTCAATGAGCCAGATTCGACCCGCCCGAGTGCGCAGCAGCAGATTCGCGACGACTTTCTTTAAAGCACTTCCGACGCGAAATCCGCCAGCCGCGAGCGCTCTCCACGCGCCAGCATGATGTGCCCGGAATGCGGCCAACCCTTGAAGCGGTCGACCGCATAGGTGAGGCCCGAACTGCCCTCGGTCAGGTAAGGCGTGTCGATCTGCGCCAGGTTGCCCAGGCAGACGATCTTGGTGCCTGGCCCGGCGCGGGTGATCAGCGTCTTCATCTGCTTGGGCGTCAAGTTCTGGGCCTCGTCGATGATGACGAACTTGTTCAGGAAGGTGCGCCCGCGCATGAAGTTCAGGCTCTTGATCTTGATCT
>JACMKW010000328.1 GCA_014379885.1 Rhizobacter sp. | reverse complement strand
GCCTCGCACTTCAGCCTGCTCGTCGTCGACGACGAACCCGATCTGCGAACCCTGTACGAGCTGACGCTGCTGCGCGAGGGCTACGACCTCGACACCGCCGGCACCGTCCAGGAGGCGCTGCTCCATCTGAAGGACCGGACCTACAGCGCCGTCATCACCGACATGCGCCTTCCCGATGGCACCGGCCTCGACCTGTTGCGCCGGCTCGAAGAGACCGGCCGGCGCGAAAAGGCGATCGTGATCACCGCGTATGGTTCGGCTGAAAACGCCGTCGAAGCCTTGAAGGCGGGGGCCTACGACTACCTCACCAAGCCGGTCGACCTGAAGCAGTTTCGTGCGGTCGTGGCCTCGGCGCTGGGGCGCAGTGTGTCGACGGTGCCGACCATCGTGCCGTCGAGCTTGCCGTCGGAAAACGGCACACCGGCTGCGCGTGTGGTGTCGCCCGAGGCGCTTGCAGCGCCGGTGGCGGCTGCCGGCCCCGCGATCAGCCAGGCGATGAGCCGCATGGCAGGGCAGTCCGCTGCCATGCACCAGGTGCGCGCGCTGGTCGACAAGGTGGCGCGCAGCATGGCACCGGTGCTGGTGAACGGCGAGTCGGGCACCGGCAAGGAATTGGTGGCGCGTTCCATCCATGAGGTGAGCCCGCGGGCAGGGATGCCGTTCATTCCGGTGAACTGCAGTGCCATCCCTGAGCATTTGCTGGAGGCTGAGTTCTTTGGTTACCGCAAAGGCGCCTTCACCGGCGCAGCCGACGACCGTGAAGGTTTCTTCCAGGCGGCCAATGGCGGCACACTCTTCCTCGACGAAATCGGCGACTTGCCCTTGGCCATGCAGAGCAAGTTGCTGCGTGCCATTCAAGAGCGCTCGGTGCGACCCGTGGGCGCTGTTGCCGAACAGCCAGTCAACGTGCGTCTGCTCAGCGCCACCCACAAGGACCTGGGCAGCGAGGTACAGGCGGGTCGCTTCCGGCAAGACTTGTATTACCGGCTCAACGTGATCCAGATCCGTGTGCCACCGCTGCGCGAGCGGTTGGAAGACCTGCCGGCCATTTGCGACCGTGTGCTCGAGCGCATTTCACGGGACGCGGGCGTGTCGCCGCCGCCGCGCATGACACGCGAGGCCCTGGTGCACCTGGGCCGTTATGGCTTTCCCGGCAACGTACGGGAGCTTGAGAACTTGCTGCACCGTGCCGTGGCGTTTGCCGGTGGCGAGCTCATTGACGTGTCCGACCTGGGAGCGCTCGACCTTGCTCTGGGCACCGGTGACGTGCCCGCGCTCAGCGGCGCGCCAGCAGTCGTGCCTGCCCCGCTGCCGCCAGCGCCCGCGCAACCACCGGCGCCTGTGCCCTTGCCGGCTGACCTGGCGGCTTATCTCGATGAAGTCGAACGTGATGTGCTCGAACGCGCGCTCGAACGCTACCGCTACAACCGCACCGCTGCGGGCGCGAGCCTGGGGCTGTCGTTGCGGCAGATGCGCTACCGCATGGCGCGGCTGGGTGTGCATGTGGGCGGCGAGCCGGACCCGGTCGACAGCGAGCGCGGCGATGACACATGACAGCGCCTCATCCGGCTGATGCAGGCTGGCTGAGCGCGGCACGCGCCTGCGCTTCGCCCAACTTCGGGCCTCGCCCCGAGGGCACCGAGATCAGCCTCGCGGTCATCCACTCCATCAGCCTGCCGCCGGGCGAGTACGGCGGTGACCAGATCGAGCGCCTGTTCACCAACCGGCTTGACTGGGATGCACACCCTTATTACCGCGAGATCCGTGGTCTGGAGGTGTCGGCCCATTTTGTGGTGCGCCGTGATGGCGAGTTGATCCAGTTCGTGTCGTGCGACCAGCGTGCCTGGCACGCCGGGCGCTCCGTGTGGCAAGGGCGCGAGAACTGCAACGATTACGCCATCGGCATCGAACTCGAAGGCCTGGAAGGTGAACGCTTCGAGGCGGCGCAGTACGACACGCTGGCCGCACTGCTGGTGGAGTTGGCGCAATGCTACCCACTGCAAGCCGTGGTGGGGCACGAGCACATTGCGCCGGGCCGCAAGCTCGACCCCGGGCCCGGTTTTGATTGGCGGCTTTTGATGACGCTGCTCGCTTGGCCCCGTCGGTATTTTCCCGAAGGCCTTGCGGGCGTGGCCTGAACGCTCACGGCGTGATGCCTTGATTCATGCGCGTTACCAGCGCAAATGGGCCTGCACGCCGCACCACGTGGCAGCTCTGCATGATGAACTGCGCGATGACGCCTGCTGCAAGCAGCGCAGAGTCGTTGCAGCAAATACTGGGCACCTCCTCAAACTAGGGTAAGACGCTATCCCTAGTGCTTGATACCCCTCTAGACCCCAGATATAGTGTCCCTTCGTGTTATCCTTCTGTTCCAGAAACACACCTTCAATGCCCAAGATCAGCGCCCCGTTTTCTGGGTTGCCCGCGCAAAGCGGCGGCGTTCTTCTGATGGGCAAGAAATGCAAGGCGCCCGCACCGGCGCTCCACCGTTCTCATTCGACGCTCATTCGACATGCACCCGTCTCTGGTTCGCCAGCGGCGGCTGCGGCTTTTGCCGCTGAGGCCGCAGAGCTTTCGCGCAGGCCTTCGTTGAGCTCGTGAGATTGATACCAACTGCTGATTGACATGACGACAGGGAACACCATGCAAACCGTCTCCTCTTCCACCGCCAGCCCACAACTTGCACCGCGCACGGGTACGGCGCAGGCCGGTGCTGCCGTGTCGGCCTACCAGGGCTACCAGATCATTCGCCGCAACGGCGCGGTGGTGTCCTTCGAACCCAACAAGATTGCCGTGGCCTTGATGAAAGCGTTCCTGGCGGTGCATGGCACCCAGGGCGCGGCGTCGGCCAGCGTGCGCGAAACGGTTGATGGTTTAACGGAGTCGGTGGTGCGCGCCCTGCTGCGTTCGCGCCCGGGCGGCGGTACCTTTCACATTGAAGACGTGCAAGACCATGTCGAACTTGGCCTGATGCGCGGTGGCCACCACGAAGTGGCGCGTGCCTATGTGTTGTATCGCGAGCGCCGTTCGCAAGAGCGTGCCAAGCAAGGTGCGTCGGCCGTGACGGTCGAGCCTTCGCTGATGGTGACTGACCGCGGCCAGCTCGTGCCGCTCGACATGCTGCGCCTGCAAGCCTTGGTGGAGTCGGCGTGCGCCGACCTGGGCGCAGATGTGAAACCCGACCCCATCCTGGCCGAGACCAAGCGCAACCTGTACGACGGTGTGCCCATCGAAGAAGTGCACAAGGCCGCCATCCTGGCCGCTCGCACGTTGATCGAAAAAGATCCCGGCTACACACGCGCCACCGCCCGCCTGCTGCTGCACACCATCCGCAAGGAAATCATCGGCGAAGAGCTTTTGCACGCCGAGATGCACACCCGCTACGCCGAGTACTTCCCGGGCTTCATCAAGAAGGGCGTACAAGCCGAGCTGCTCGACGAGAAGCTGATGCAGTACGACCTGGCCAAGCTGGGCGCCGCCCTCAAGGCCGACCGTGATTTGCAGTTCGATTACCTCGGCCTGCAGACCCTGTACGACCGCTACTTCCTGCACATCGAAGAAACCCGCATCGAGATGCCGCAGGCCTTCTACATGCGCGTGGCCATGGGT
>JACMKW010000327.1 GCA_014379885.1 Rhizobacter sp. | reverse complement strand
CACGGTGAACTGGACCAGCTCGTTTCGCACACCACCCGATACCTTGCTGTATTGGCAGAAGCACTTCGGCCTGACCGAGTTCACCGAAGCCGCCATGGCGCCCTGGTTTGAGCAGGCCGAACGCCGGCTCAACATCGGGCCGTGGCTGACTTCGCCCAACCAGAACAATGAATTGCTGCGCACCGGCGCGGCACGTCTCGGTATTGCCGCGTCTGGCATCCAGCGCAATGTGAAAGGCTGCTGGAATCTGGGCTCTTGTGGCCTGGGCTGCCCCACCAATGCCAAACAATCGATGCTGGTGACCACCATCCCGGCTGCGCTCGACCGCGGCGCCACGCTCCTGGTGCAGACACGAGCGCACATGTTCGAGCTGGTGCAGCAAAAGGTGAGCGCGCTGGTGTGTGTGCCTGTCACCGGCAACGGCAGCGTGATCGCCGGCAGCACGCCCACACGCATCGTCGCCAAGCATTACGTGGTGGCAGGTGGTGCCATCAACTCGCCGGCCCTGCTCAAACGCTCTGACCTTCCTGACCCACACGGTCTGCTGGGTGCGCGCACCTTCTTGCACCCGGTGGTGATTTCTGCCGCCACCTTCGAGCAAAAGGTCGAGGCCTGGGACGGAGCCCCGCAAACGCTCTACAGCGACCACTTCCTGCAGACACAGCCCATCGACGGCCCCATCGGCTACAAGCTCGAAGCGCCACCCATGCACCCGGTGATCTTCGCCAGCACACTGGCGGGCTATGGGCAGGCGCAGGCCGATTCGTTGCGGCAGTTCGCTCACATGCACAGCCTGCTGGCGCTGATGCGTGACGGCTTCCACCCGCAGTCGGTGGGTGGCCAGGTGAAACTGCATTCCGACGGCACGCCGCTACTCGATTACCCACTGACCGACTTCGTGATGGACGGAGCCCGTCGTGCACTGTTGAGCATGGCCGAGATCCAGTTCGCTGCTGGCGCGCGCACGGTGGTGCCGGTGCACGAACTCGCGGGCGCTTACACCAGCTGGTCGCAGGCTCAAGAAGCCATCAGGGCGCTGCCAATGAAGCCGTTGCTCACCCGCATGGTCAGCGCTCATGTGATGGGCGGGTGTGCGATGGGCGCCAGCGAGCAGCGAGGTGTGGTGCAGCCCGACGGCACGCATTGGCAGGTGAGCAACCTGTCGGTGCATGACGGCTCGCTGTTCCCCACCAGCATCGGCGCCAACCCGCAGCTTTCGGTGTACGGATTCGCCAACAAGCTGGCAACGGGGCTCGCCAAAAGGCTGAGTGGGCGCGAGGTTCGCCTGATGCCCTAGCATTGCCCGCATGCTTGCGCGCCTTCAGCAGTTCGTCACCGTCTCCTTGTTGATCTCAGCAGTGCTGTGGGCGACATGGTTTGCCCACCTGGGTCACCCGGTCTGGGCCGTGGCGGGCACCGTGCTCATCGTGCTGGGCTATGCGCTCTTTCTTGCCATCGAGTTCGTGCTCTTGTGGTTTGTGCACGGGGACGACCCAGCTCCCAAGGCAACTGTCTTGCAGCTACTGAAGGCCTGGCTGGGTGAAGTGCACACAGCGCCACGCGTGTTTTGTTGGCAGCAGCCATTTCGCTCCAATCGTGAGCCCGATTTCCTTCCGGCCGAACACACGGGTCGTGGTGTGGTGCTGGTGCATGGCTTCGTGTGCAACCGCGGTTTGTGGAACCGCTGGGCGCCCCGTTTTCGTGAGCAGGGCGTGCCCTTCGTGGCGGTGAACCTGGAGCCGGTGTTCGGCACCATCAGCGACTACGCGCCCATCGTCGAACAGGCTGTGCGGCGCCTCGAGCAAGCCACAGGCCAGGCACCGGTGTTGGTGGGGCACAGCATGGGCGGGCTCGCGATTCGGGCCTGGATTGCGGCGTTCAATGGGAGCGAGCGTGTGCACCGTGTGATCACCATCGGCAGCCCGCACCGCGGCACCTGGCTGGGCCGTTTCGGCACGACCCAGAATGCCCGCGAGATGGCCCTGGGGACCGATTGGCAACGGGCGCTCGAAACGCGCGAGTCAGCCGAGCACTTCGAGCGCTTCACCTGCTTCTACAGCCACTGCGACAACATCGTGTTTCCCGCCTCCAACGCCACCCTGCCCGGCGCAGACAACCGGCATCTGACCGGCATTGCCCATGTGCACTTGCTCGATCACCCCGAAGTGCTCAAAGAGGTGGTGGCCTGGGCCAAGCCTGCGCTTTCCGTCGCCTCGGGCGAGGCCGCGGCGCTGACCCGATAGGCCAACCAGGCCGCCACGCCGGCCAGGCTCAGGTGCATCAGCGCGTGGCCGCTGACAGCCCCGCCCGTGAAGCGCAGCACGGCCGCGTCGCCCATGTCGCTGACGCGGGCCAAGGCATACAGGCCGAGGATCAACAACCAGTCGGCCTTGTGGGTCTGGCGCCCTGGCAGGCTCAGCGCGCCTGCGGGGATCAGCAGCACCGGCATCAGTTGCAGCAGCAACAAAGGGCGCACATCTGTTGAGGTGCTCAGCGCAGCCAGGCCTGCCGCCATCCCCGCCACGCTGAGCGCGGCAGCACAGGCGGTTCTTGAGCCGAAACGCGGATCCACCCGCTCGGCAAGAAAGCCGCACAACAACAAGGTGAACGCACCCGCTGCAGTGGCTTGCGCGGCGAGGTAGCCAGCATTGCCAGGCGCAAGGTGGTAGGCAGCGGCCAAGCCGGCCGAAGCGGCAACGCACACAAAACACCACCGCCACGGCGTTTGCAGCGCCGCAGGCCAGGTGCTGCGGCCGAGCGCGCGCCAGCCCCACATTCCCGCCAACAGCATGGGCAGACAGAACGCAACGTTGATGCCGTTGGCCACACCGGCCAGGCTGCGTGTGTCGGCGTGGTGGTGGGCGCCGGGGTGCAATAGAACCGGTCCCCAGGCCAGCAAGCCCATGGCGATGGCCAAGGTCATGGCCAACAGCGCAAAAAGTGCGCAACGGCGGTTCAGTGCAGAGGTTCGGTCGCTGGTGTTCACCGAATCAGTTTGGTCGGCGCATGCCGCCGCTTCAATCACCCTGATGGATGACACACCTTGGAGGGTGTTTCAGTAGACCGTGTCGGTCGCGAGGCGGTCTTGCGCGCCCAGCTCGCTTTGTGTCGACACCCGCTCGTAGAGCGGCGTGAAGTCGGGCGCCGTCGCCTCGAACAATTGTTCGAACCCGGTGATGACGAAGTAGGTGTTTTGAAAGCTGTCGATGCGGTAGTGGGTGCGCATGATGCGCTCCACGTTAAAGCCCAGGCGCTGTGGGTTCGGGCTTTGTACGCTGTGGCGCAGCTCCCCGGTGGACGACAAGATGCCCGCGCCATACGCCCGCAAACCCTGAGGCGTGGCGATCAACCCGAACTCCACCGTGTACCAGTACAAGCGCGCCAGGTACTCGCAGGCCTGCAAGCGGCTCGCCTTCAGCCCGCCCGCGCCATAAGCCTGCATGTAATCGGCAAACATCGGGTTGAACAGCAGCGGCACGTGGCCGAAGAGGTCATGGAACACATCGGGTTCGACCACGTAGTCGAACTCTTCGGGTCGGCGTATCCAGGCGGTGACCGGAAAGCGCCGTTGCGCCAGCAAACCGAAGAAGGCTTCTTCGGAGATGAGGCCGGGCACCGCCACCACCTCCCAGCCGGTGGCGCGCCGCAGGCGCTCTGACAACACGGCGAAGCGCGGAATTTCCTGCGGTGTGCCCAGGTGCTTCACCGCTGCGATGAACTCTTCGCAAGCCAGCCCCGGCAACTGCGCGGCTTGCCGCTCATACAGCCGCTGGTAGAGCGCGTGCTCCTGCGCTGTGTAGGCATGCCAGTTCTGGTCGCAGGTGTAGTCGGCGCGTGCGGCGGCGTAGTCGCCACGCGGTGGGCGTGTGCCGTCGCCATAGGTGACGGGCGCCACGCCCTGGTTGACGGTCTTGTCGGTACCGGCCATGGCTCAGGTGGCCGGTGTGTCGATCAGCACCCCACGGCGCACCTGGTCGAGCTCGATGCTTTCGAACAGCGCGCGGAAGTTGCCTTCACCGAAACCCTGGTCGCCTTTGCGCTGAATGATCTCGAAAAAGATCGGCCCGATGACGGTCTGCGTGAAGATCTGCAGCAGCAGTTCGTTGGGAGCGCCCTGGTGCGTGGCGCCATCCACCAGGATGCGCAAGCGCTTGAGCTCCTCGAGGTTTTCGCCATGGTTGGGCAGGCGCTTGTTCACCAGGTCGTAGTAGGTGGCGATGGTGTCCTGGAAGGCCACACCTTGGCGCTTCATGTGCTCGACCGTGGCGTAGATGTCGTCAGTGCCCAGCGCAATGTGCTGGATGCCTTCGCCGTGGTACAGGTCGAGGTACTCCGCGATCTGGCTCTTGTCGTCGGAGCTTTCGTTGATCGGGATGCGGATCTTTCCGCACGGGCTCGTCATCGCCTTGCTCTTCAGGCCGGTGAGCTTGCCTTCGATGTCGAAGTAGCGCACCTCCTTGAAGTTGAACAGCCGCTCGTAAAAGTCGGCCCACTCCTTCATGCGGCCGCGGTGCACGTTGTGCGTTAGGTGGTCGATATAGGTGAGGCCATGGCCATCGACCTCGGCGGCCACACCGGGGATGGGCACAAAGTCGACGTCGTAGATGCTGATGTTGCCGATGGCGCCCGTCTCGGCGCCATCCTTGCCATGCCAGCGGTCAACGAAGTAGATGAGCGAATCGCCAATGCCCTTGATGGCCGGGATGTTGAGCTCCATCGGCCCGGTCTGGTTGTCAAAGCCCCAGGCGCCCAGTTCCAGTGCGCGTGCATAGGCCTTGTTGGCGTCTTGCACGCGGAATGCCATCGCACACACACTGGGCCCGTGCAGGCGCGCAAAGCGCTGGGCAAACGAGTTGGGT
>JACMKW010000326.1 GCA_014379885.1 Rhizobacter sp. | reverse complement strand
TGAACGTCTCGGCCGTCTACCGCGATGTCGAGTTTGACCCTCGCCATACGGAGTTGCGCGTGCTGCACATGTCGTCGGTTGCGTCATCCAGGCGCCTGACGCAATGGCGCAGCGGTTATTGCGATGCTTCTGTGCTCGACCTGTTTTGCGTTGAAAACGGCTTGCAGGGGGATTCGGCCGTTTCGGCGTTTCTCGACCTGCTGCCTGGCTGCGATCTTTCGCCCTGAGGGGCGGGCGGCAAGTCAGACTCTTCCTACCGGGGGCGGGCCCCCGCTCCGACCTTCAATTGCGCGTGTCACTGCTGGTGGCCACCGCTGGCCATGCCTATCGTTGCCTTCACTTTCACTCCTCTCAGGAGAAAGCCATGAAGGCAACATCAAAGACAGTTCCAGGCAACAACAAAGTGCAAGGTGAAGGCGACTATGAAGCCGCTCGCCGGTACGACAAGTCGGCGCAAGACTTTGCGCAATCGGGCAAGGTTGACGAGGCTGCACGCAAGGCCAAGCCAAACGACCCCAAGGAAGCTGAGGCCCTTAAAAAGGCCGAAGAGATCGGCAAGTCTCGCTCCAAGGGTGAAGACCCCGGGGACGCGAGGTGAACCCCAAGCGCTCCGGCCGCACCAGCCCGTCGATCGAGCAGGAGCCGGTGCCCCGGCTGCCGCACGAGCGCGACGAGTCGTCCGACAGCCAGATCGGTGGCGAGCCGAGGCCCATCATTCAGCAGGCGCACGACGATGTGATGGCCGGTCGTGTCGACACAGACCGTGGCGTGCCCATGGATCAGGCCTATAAGCGCCAGAAGCAAGCCGCCGTGCCGTCCCCCAAGAAATAAAAGCGTTGAGTACCAGCAAGACAACATGAACCTCACCAAAAAACAGGGCAACGAGCACACGGCCAAATACCTCATCCTCCTTGGCAACGATGACCAGACCCGCGCCTTTCTGTTCGGGCAGGATCATCGCTTTCTCGCCGAAATGTTCGACGAAGATGATGGATTGGCACTGGACAATTTGATGCGCGCGGGCACCTTGTGCCCGCCACCCAGCGGCCTGACCGCGCACCCGTTGGCCTGTATCCCCACCCGCATGCAATGCTTCGCACTTGGATGAACCTCTGCCCCGACGCTCCACCCCACCCATGACGCGCCCCCTGATCGCCTACCTTGCTACCGCAGTTGTGCTGGTGGCGCTCGACATGCTGTGGTTGCGCGTGATTGCGCTGGATTGGTATCAGCAAGGCATCGGCCACCTGATGGGCGCTCAGGTGAACTTGCTGGCAGGCGCGCTGTTCTACGTGTTGTTCCCGGTTGGCGTGGTGATATTCGCTGTGATGCCCAGCCTGCAACAGACGTGGCTCAATGCCGTGGTGATGGGTGCGCTATTCGGCTTCTTCGCCTATGCAACCTACGACCTCACAAACCTTGCGACGCTGAAGAACTGGCCACTGAGTTTGTCGGTGATCGACATTGCCTGGGGCAGCTTCGTGAGTGGCGTGTCGGCCCTGGCTGGGCGCGCGGCTGCTGGTGCGGTGTGAAAAACGGGGAAGCAGGGTGACGAGCCTTACCCCCGGCACTGGTTGCAACGCTTAGGGCTGCTTGGTTCCCCACCTGACCCGGTTGGGCGCGCTTCCATGCGGGGAGGCCCGTCGGGGCCGATTGTAGGGGACGATGTAAGACCGGCTTGTCAGCGCAGTTGCAATGCGTCGTCACCAAACTCGATGTTCAGTGGCTCGATGATGAGCTTCTTGGGCCCGGCTTCGATGCGCCCCGCAACGATCGCTTTCACACCCTGAGCTTGCGCCACCTGCACCGTGCGTTCGGCGTCTTCTGCCTTCACAAACAGCGCAAAGCCCGCGCCCATGTTGAGCGTGCTGTAGGCCTCTTGATCGTCTTGTTTGGCGTGCTGTTGAATGAACTTCAGCACCGGAGTCACCTCGGGCACGGTGTGGATGCGGTAGGTATGCGTGGCCGGGTGGCGCAGCAGCTTGCGCCAGCCGTGGCCGGTGATGTTGGCGCAGTAGTGAGGCGTGATGCCGGCCTTGTAGAGCGCCTCGGTCACTGGTGAATACAGCACGGTGGGTGCCAGCAGCGCGTCGCCGTAGGTCAGCCCGGGTCGCACTTCCGTCAGGTAACCATTTGGCAGCCGCTCCACCAGCTTGCGTGCGAGGCTCAGCCCATTGGCATGGATGCCGCTGGACGCGAGCATCACGATGGCGTCCCCCGGCGCGAGCTTGTCGCCCACCGACAGGCGTTCTTTCGGGTTGATGAGGCCGGTGCAACTGGCGGCAAGGTCGATGCGGCCTTCCGCCACGATGCCTGCTAGCGCCGGCGTTTCCCCACCCCCCCAGGCCACGCTGCACACATCGCAGGCGCGCTTCCAGCCAGCGACCAGAGCTTGTGCGCGTTCAGCATCGGAGAACCAGTCGGAACCACCAGCGGCCCAATACGCTTGCACCACCAGCGGCGTGGCGCCCACGGTGATGAGGTCGTTGATCGCCATCGCGATGGTGTCTTGCGCAATGCTGTCGTAATAGCTCTTGCCGGTGAGGGCTTTCATCTCGTCGGCCACCAGCGCCTTGGAGCCCAGGCATTCGACGATCGAGGCGATGTAGAACGGGCCCACATCGACCACATAGGCCGATTCACCACGTGAAGCTTCGACCTCGCTGAAACCATGTGCCAGCAGGTGCGCGCCGGTGGCTTTGGCGGCACGTTGCGCAGCCACTTTCAGCGGGTCGATCAGGTCGTAGTTGACGCCTGCTTGTTCGTAGCTGAGGGTGTCGGTTTCGGCAGGCTTGGGGTTCATCGGGGGCACGGCGTTTGCAAAACGCAGATTATCCGGCACCCGCCCGGTGGCCCGGTGGTGCAACCGTAGAATGAAGCCATGTCTTACCTCGTACTGGCCCGCAAGTACCGCTCCCGCGACTTTGAAGCGCTGGTCGGCCAGGAGCACGTGGTCAAGGCGCTCACCAACGCGCTCACGCAGCAACGCCTGCATCACGCCTATCTGTTCACCGGCACACGCGGCGTGGGCAAGACCTCGGTCTCGCGCATTCTGGCCAAGGCGCTCAACTGCACTGGGCCCGATGGCACGGGCGGCATCACCGCCCACCCCTGTGGTGTGTGTGATGCCTGCCGAGACATCGACAGCGGCCGTTTTGTCGACTACGTGGAGCTTGACGCCGCCTCCAACCGCGGCGTTGAAGAAATCTCCCAATTGCTTGACCAAGCGGTCTACAAGCCGGTGGTCGGCCGCTTCAAGGTCTACCTGATCGACGAAGTCCACATGCTCTCGAACACCGCGTTCAACGCGATGCTCAAGACGCTGGAAGAACCCCCCGAATACTTGAAATTCGTGCTGGCCACCACCGACCCGCAAAAGGTGCCGCCGACCGTGTTGTCGCGTTGCCTGCAGTTCAACCTGCGACCCATGGCGCCACAGGTGGTGCAAGAACACCTGGCCACTGTGTTGAGCGCAGAGAAGATTGAGGCCGAGCCCGGTGCATTGCGCCTGCTCGCACGCGGCGCACGCGGCTCCATGCGCGATGCACTGTCGCTCACGGATCAGGCCATCGCTTTCGGTGCAGGCAGCCTGACCGAAGCCGGTGTGCGCGAGATGCTGGGCGCCGTCGATCGCAGCCATGCGGTGCGGCTGGTTGAAGCGCTGGCTGCGGGGCAGGGCGCCGAGGTCATCGCCGCGGTCGAAGGGCTGCGCGGCTTGGGTTTGTCAGCCACCGGTACGCTGGAAGAAATGGCCGCCTTGCTGCAGCAGATGGCCGTGCTGCAGGCTGTGCCTGACGCACTTGATGAAACAGACCCCGAAGCCCCCACGGCCGCACGCCTGTCGGGTTTGCTGGCGCCCGACGAAACACAATTTCTCTACAGCATCGTGCTGCATGGCCGCGCCGAGCTGGGCTTGGCGCCTGACGAATACAGTGGCCTGGTGATGGTGTTGCTGCGCATGCTGGCATTCCGCCCGAGCGGTGCGGGCACCTCACCTCAGCGCGCTGCCGCAGCGCCGACGCCCAAGCCCGCGGCTGCGCCTGTCTTGAGCAAGCCGGTTGTTGCACCCGTTCGACCCGCGGTGGTGGCACCGCCACCCGTGGCGCGCGCCAGTGCGCCCGCCGCGAGTGAACCTCCGCCGTGGCTTGATGTGCCTTACGAAGACGAAGCACCCGCCGCGCCCATGTCGGTGCGCGAGCCAGAACCCGTCAAAGCACAAACCGCTGTGACCACTTGGGTGCCCACCCCTTTGGGCGACCGCTGGGCGCAAGTGGTGAGCCAGATGGTTGAAGCGGCAAGCATCAGCGCCCTGGTGCGTGAGCTGGCCATGCAGGCGCAATGTTTGTCTGTCGACGAAGAGGCCAACCCGCCCGTGTGGCGCTTGCGTGTGGAGCGCGAAACCTTGCGCGCCGCGGCGCAGCGCGACAAGCTGCAAGCGGCTTTGTCCGAGCTGTTGAACCGCACGGTACAGATCGACATCGAAGCCGGTGTGGCCACCGACACCCCCGCGCAGCGCGCCGGTGCCGAGCGTGCCCGGCGCCAGAACGAAGCCGAACAAATCATTCACAACGACCCGCTGGTGCAAGCCTTGATGCAGCAGTTCAAGACGGCGCGCATTGTGCCGGGCTCGGTCAAACCGCATTGAACCTCAGGAGAACCCCACCATGATGAAGAACCAACTCGCCGGCCTGATGAAACAAGCCCAGGCGATGCAAGACAACCTGAAGAAGGCGCAGGAAGAGCTCGCCCACATTGAGGTCGAAGGCCAATCGGGTGCCGGCTTGGTGAAGGTGACGATGACCTGCAAGCACGATGTGAAGCGTGTGGCCATCGACCCCAGCCTGCTAGCCGACGACAAGGACATGCTGGAAGACTTGGTGGCAGCCGCTTTTAACGCCGCCGTGCGCAAGGCCGAAGACACGTCACAGGAAAAGATGGGCAAGCTCTCCGCCGGCATGCCGGGCTTGCCGGGCGGAATGAAGTTCCCTTTCTGACATGG
>JACMKW010000325.1 GCA_014379885.1 Rhizobacter sp. | reverse complement strand
CCGGATCTGCCCTCATACAGAAAGACCGGCACGTCTTTCGACGGGCCGGTCTCTGTTGAACCGAGCGCAGGAGGCGAGTCGCGGTCAGCGCCAGAGAGCGTTGAGAGCGCTGCTAGTCTTCTCGCTGAGAGATGCATACGTCTTGGAGTTGTTCTCGTACATCGACATGTTGGCTCCCAACATAATCCCCATGCCCTGTACGCTCTTGGACAAAGCTTCGTGGGAGTCGCCGGCTTTCTCCGCAGCGCCGAGTTCAACATTCGCCTCGTTGTATTCATTGATTGCGTCAACGACCTTCTTCTCGAGCCGTTCATCCATCTTTGCAAACACGTAGGCAAGCATCATGAGCAGGTTGCCGCGGTACTTGGCGGGAATCTCCGAAGAGCTTCTGTCGATGTCGCCTGGCGCGACGGCCGATGTGTCGATGCCCACCGACTTGGCCCATTCGGCGTTTTCGCTTTTTGACACGGCGATCATTGCCGAGCCCATGGTGACCAGCAGGCCCCGATCGAAATCAGCCAGCTTGGCCGGATCCACGGCCAGGCCCGCACGGTGCGCTCTCAGTTCCGGGCTTCCGCCATTGGGGCCGAGAAGTTCGTTCGCGAGTGCGGTGACGTCTGCAGCAGTCAAAGCCGCCACCTCAGCGGGTTTGGGCATGCTCACACCGTCTTTGCCCAGGCCTTGGAATTCGATGTCGCGCAGCACGTCGAAGCCATTGAACGTGACAGCAGTTTGCAACTGCGAGTTCGAGTCGAGCGAACCCATGCCCTGAGCATGCTGCATCGCGGCCATGACTTCGATCGCCACGCCATCGTCCAGCGCTGCCTCCATCTGCATCTTCTCTGTACCCGACATGACCCCACCGCTGTCGACCTTTGCTTCTTCGGCCGCCTGAACGTTCATCATGTGGCGGTACTCGATGTAGGCCTCGAGTTGCGGGCTGCCCCCGTCTTTCAGCAGGCTTTGGAGCTGCGTCGAATAGGAGCCGATGGGTGCGCCGCCCATCATCACCGTGAGGTAGGCGACGTCTGGCCGGTCATACGCCCGGGTGAGCAAATCAGCCAGGTTTTGGGGGATCGCCCCGTTGGTTCGCACCACCGACATGTCAATCCCGCGAATGGCAGTCAGCGGGATCTTGTTGTGAAACTGGACGTTGTCTGCCTTGACTTCGACCGTGCCTGCCGGCCCGGTCGGTTTGGCGCCGCCCGACGGTTGTACTGCTTCGTTACCCATGGTTCGATCTCCTTGCGGTTTGAATCCGCCGCACACCACCATGGGTGCAGCCAGATTGCAGTTTCTGTGCGACCGTTCAGCCCAGCTAGCTGGTGCGTAGCCTAGCTAGGGCACGCCAGAGGGCGTGATGCGCCGTGGTGCTTGGCGTGCACGTGTCAACGCAGCGGCAGCGGCATGCGATGCAGTGCGCTCAGGCCGTCGCCTTCGGCTTCGCCCACGTGCAGGGTCAGCCGTTGCACCATGTCTTCAGTGGGCGCGCCGGCTTCCCATGCGTCTACCAATTCCGCGAGTGCAGCGCGGGTGGTGCGGCTGAGCGCGCCGCCCAGCGGGTCGTCGATGTCTTGCCTGAGCTTGCGGCGATAGAGCGCGCCGGCTTCGTCATCGATCATGACGAGCGAAATGACGGAGCGAGTGGCGGCAGCGAAGTCGGGCATGGCCAGTTCGCTGTCGCGCCGGCCTGGCCATGCGCACAGGTATTCGAGCGGGCCGAGGCTGCGTGTGCTGGCAGACCAGGCCTGCTGCTCGCTGCGGTGCCCGCCCCATGCCTGCAAGCGCCCTGAGGGGAGCCGCCCGGTGGCCAGCGCGTGGGTCAGCGTTCGCACCACCGCACGCCTTGCGGGCTCATCGGCGTTGTCGCTCACAAGGCACAGCAAGCGCAAGAACGCGGGGTACAGCCGGTCGCCCAGCGAGAGGCAAACGCGGTCGAGAAAACGCACTTTCAGTTCTGGGGTGGCCAATGCCACACAACCGTCGATGAGTGCCTGCGCAGATTGATCCCAGTCGGGCTGCTCGCGCAGCTGAGGCTCAAGCACCGAGGCGTGCACGTCGGGCTCGCTGTGTGGTCAGACGGTTGCGTCTTCCAGCAGTGGCGACACCACGGCGGCGGCCCAGGCGTCTACGTCGCTCGACCCTTCGGGTTCCACGCCCGGGCTCACCGCGAAGATGCGACCTCGCTCGACCTGGCTGGGAGCGAAGGGCGTGTTCGACGCAGGGGCGTTGCGCTCGATGGGCGGTGCCTGCCAGCTGGCGGCGGGCATTGCGGTCGAGAGATGGCTCAGTGTCGTGCTCATGAAAACGCTCCGGTTCTGAGGCAAGGGTACCCGCAGTGGGCGGTGCAAACCCAGCTCGCGCCGGCCCCAGCTGGGGCAGACCCCAGGGTTCCGGCCCGTTCACTTGTGCCCAGGGCTGGCCCCAGCTATGGGCCGCAGCAGCTAGCCCTTGCACGACGCCTGCGGTGCAATCACGTGTCGCCAAGTTGACACCGACTGCGGCAAGGCATTCAACACAAGGGCATGGCAGTGGAAATCAACACGGAGCACATCGAGGTGGGCGATGACGAAGCGGCGGGCAATGATCAGGTGCAGTTGGAACTGATGTTGTGCGAGCTGCTCGCAGTCGACTACTACGAGCGCATCAAGGCGCTCTATTGCGGCGACCAGTTCAGCAAAGACGAACCGGGCTGGCAAGCATTGATCGACAGCGCGTGGCGCCACGCGCTGGTTCTGGACGCGCAGCGACGCAAAGCCTCAGGCCGTGGCGGCACGACCGCCGTGTGTCACCCACGCCCTGAAGCGCCGCCTGCGCTTCACTGAAGCGCCATCGCGCTCGGCCGCTGGCCGCCGGCCCCAGGGTCGTCGATAGCTAGGGCCGCGCCCAGATTTACAGCCCCAGCCGGCTTCGAGACGATGCCGGCATCTACCCACACAGATTCATGGAGTCAACATGTCCGACGGTGCGATAACAGGTGCTTCAACGCCCAGCATGGATGGCGGCGTGTCGCCGTTGCCGATGGAGCCGGTGGTCGAGCCAGTGGTCGCGCCGATGGCCGAACCCGACGCGGGGCTCGACGCAGGCCCGCCGGTGCTGGTGCCGCACACCGAGGTGTCGGCAGCGTCCCCCCAACGTTTCGGGCCGACCTGGACGAGCTTTTCAGCGCTGGTGTCGGGCGGCGTGGGGTTGGTCGCGCAGTCGGGCAAAGGCATGGTGGCGGTGGCAACCGAGCAGGTGACACTGGCGCTGCGCACCGCCAGCACAGCCGCGACCGTGGTGGTCGAAAACCCGGCGGTGGTGCTGGAGGTGGCGGGCAGCGCGGCGAGCCGCTATCTTTGGCCGCTCGTGTTTGTGGGCCTGAAGGGCGACGGCGGAGACCGCCCGCCCGGCAGCACCGACGCCCCACCCGCAGGCCCCGCAGTTCCTGTGCCGCTCAAGACCAGCGCCACCAACGACCTCATGCCACCACTGCCGCTCGACGACGGCCACTCACTGGACGCGGGCGCAAAACCTTCGGAGGCAGAGGCTGCCGTGCCCCGGCCCGAAGTGGCGCCGCCTTTCGTTGACCCCCATGCCGAAGGAAACCCCCGGCCGATGTTTCTGCAGCAGCTGGGTGAGCCAGGCACCGGGTTCCTGCCGCAGTCAACGCAGAGAAGCCGGCCGGAAGATGGCCGTGCGGTCGCTTCCGCCGACAAGCCCGCGGGCGCGCCACCCACAGGCAGCCCATCACCAACCGGCCCCGCGGCGCCGACCACGGAAGCGCCCAACGAAGCCACGAGCCAGATGGCGAAGAAGAAGCCTCCCTATGACCCGCTGGGTGTCAAGGGCGGCAGTGCGCCGTTGAAGCAACCCAGCCCCGAAGACCTGGTCGTCAAGCACGGGTTTGTGCCGCACAAGGCTGCCCAGCCCGATTACTTCAAGAAGGCCCTCAAGGACTTTGACCCATCGGGCTTTCCGATCGACCCGTTCTCGCGCGAGTTTCAAAGCCTGCGGCGAGACGTGGAAGACCGCTTCACCGCCATCGATGCGCAGCGCGGTGCCGAGCAGGCCAGCGGTGCTGTCACGAAGCAGACCCAGAAGGAATGGGACACCTGGAAGGAGTGGAGCGACGACATGCGCCGGTATCAGGGCGCTGCCGGGATGGTGCCCACAGAGTTTCTCGATGCTTTGCAGAAGCGCTCGGGCCGGAGTTGGGGCGAGCTGATGGGTGACATCCGCAAGCAAGACACCGACGTCAACAGTTGGGACTTCCTCAAGAAGGCGCACAACATCATGAAGGGTGGCGACAAGGCACTGGACGACTACCTCACCCAGATCACGCCGACGCCTGATCCGGGAACAGGCTCGCCCATCACCATGTCGACCCACGACCCGCTGGGGCCCAACGTTCTCGCCGCCGGCCCTTCAGACCCGTATGACCCGCTGGGAATCAAGACCAGTGCGCCACTCAAAGTGCCAAGCCCCGAGGATCTGCTCAACAAACATGGGCTGACCTCCCCGAGCGGCCCCACGCCGGCTGAGGTCAGGAAGGCGCTGACAGACTGGAAGACATCGGGCTTCCCGATCAATCCTGCGTCCAACGAATACTTTGATCTCGTGCGAGAAGCCAACGATCGCTTCAACGAGGTCAACACACGGCGCGAACAAGAACAGCAAAGCGGTGGTGTGTGCAAACAGACCGAGGCCGAGTGGAAACTCTGGCAGGGGTGGAGCAACGACATCGAGCAATACCAGCTCGAAGCGGCGCTCGTGAAGCCGCGCTTCCTCAAGGAGCTGGAAAACCGCACCGGCGAGCAAGACTGGTCAAAGTTGATCGACCACATCAACAAGAGCGGTTTCGACTTCAGCGACCCGAGGTTCATCAACAAGGCCCACAACCTTCAACGGCGCGGAGATCAGGCCGACTGGGACAAGTTCATCGACCAGATCACGCCCAAGCTCCGGCCCTAGGGTATGAGTGATTTCGAGGCCACTCACAGATGGTCAGCGTGAGGGCGGTTGGCAAGGATGCGAGTGTGTTGTTGTCAGTGTTTTCTTGGAGCGCGCATGTGTGATGGTGCTGTGGGGTGTGGGCCGAGGCCGGCTCCTGCATATCTGGATGGCGGGGCCGATTTGCAGCCGTTGTCGCCGCCTGTCGAGCGGCCGCCTCAGTCCGACGCCGGCATGGATTCGGGTCTCGCGGATCCGACGCCGACCCCGCCGACGAGTGCGCCACAAAGCAGCTTCGGCAACGCTTGGACCCAGTTCTCCGCACTCGCTGCCGGGGGCGTGGCCGCGGTGGCGCAGTCAGCCAAGCCGCTGGTCGATATCGCTGGCGAGCAGTCGGGTGTGTTCCGCATCGCCGCGCGGCCGGCGGTTGTGGCGGCGGTGCAAAGCGAAGCAGGGGCCACCTTGCTGACGCTCGCGGGCGCCGCGTTGCGTTCTTCATGGCCGCTGTTGCTGGTCGGTTTGAAGGGCGATGGCGGCGACCAGGCGCCTGCCAAACCCGCACCCGAGGTGGCGCCTTTTGTCGACCCCAACGAGACCCAGCCGCGGCGCTCGATGTTCTTGCAGCATCTTGGCGAGCCCGGCACCGGCTTCTTGCCGCTGACGGCACCACAAGCGCCGGGGGTCGACGCTCGGCATCGGGCTTCCGCCAGCGAGACGCCACCAAGCCAGGCTGCACCAGACAGCGCGCCCACTGCGCAGGAAGAGGGTGGCGATGCGGCGCCGAACAAGCCTGCTGAATCTGCGTCAGCGTCCGCGAGCCCGAAACTTGAAGATTCGGCGCTCAACAAGCCGACAAGTGCGTCGTGGCAGGACCCTCCCACCGAGGGTGTCGAAGCGGTGACTACCGCTACCGCGCTCTGGCCGGGCACGGGCACACGGTCGCGGCTCGATTTTGTGTTCTGTGACGTGTCGGCCGACTTCAAAAACGACGGCCAGGGCGGATGGTCCTTGGGGACCGCCGGCGACCCGAACCTGCCCTACGTCAGCGCCACCGTGGAGGGTGGCACCTTGAAGCGCCTGGTGGTGCGGCCGCAGCCTGATGGCGGCTCAGATCCAAATCATCTGAGCGGCAGCAGTCTCACGTACAGCTTGCTCAAACGGCTGGACAGCGAAGGCATTCGCATCAACGCCATCGAGACGGTCGACCCCAATGTGAATGGCCGCCTGTTCCAGAACGGCGAGTTCAAGTTCGTGGAGAAACGAGACGGGGTGGCATTGCTCACGCGCACGGCCTCCATCGAATTTGAACCGCATGGCGAGATGACCGACTTTGGTGTCGTCTTCACCAACCTGGGCGCCGAAGCCAAGCCGCCAACGGTGTACACGGGAGACATCACCAAAGGCAGGCATTCCCTGATCTACGTGGTGGTGGTGGCGGGCGAAAGCGGGGAGCGGGGGGAGTTGGTGCTCGGTAACCCGCGAGACCCTTTTTACCGCAGCAACGAAGACACCTTCCACAGTGACCTGGCGGGCGGGCGCCAGATCTTGGCCGCGGGCGAGGTGAGCATCGAGGACGGCAAGCTGATGGTGGCCGACAACGTGTCGGGCCACTACCGCCCTTACGGTGACTGGGCAATGGCCAAGTCGCTGGGCGCCTTTGCTGCGGCAGGCTTGGACATTCGCGGTGCGCGTTATGTCGAGAACTTCTCGGCCGGTTTGTCGCCGCTGCAAAGCCGCCGCTACTTCGACATGTCAGACACCCAATGGCATGCGGGGGCGCCACCCATTGAACCCGAGAAACCGATCGAGGGAGGGAGCTGGCTGCAGCGTGCGCTCGACACGGGGGAGCTGCCTCCGTGGTGGCCGAAGAATGGCAAATGAGGGCCGCTCGCCAAGCGGCGCTCCATTGAGACGAACCGGCATCTACCCACACAGATTCATGGAGTCAACATGTCCGACGGTGCGATAACAGGTGCTTCAACGCCCAGCATGGATGGCGGCGTGTCGCCGTTGCCGATGGAGCCGGTGGTCGAGCCAGTGGTCGCGTCGATGGACGAACCCGACGCGGGGCTCGACGCAGGCCCGCCGCTGGTGGTGCCACCCGCCGATGCCCCGGCAGCTTCCCCCCAACGTTTCGGGCCGACCTGGACGAGCTTTTCAGCGCTGGTGTCGGGCGGCGTGGGGTTGGTTGCGCAGTCGGGCAAAGGCGTGGTGGCGGTGGCAACCGAGCAGGTGACACTGGCGCTGCGCACCGCCAGCACAGCCGCGACTGTGGTGGTCGAAAACCCGGCGGTGGTGCTGGAGGTGGCGGGCAGCGCGGCGAGCCGCTATCTTTGGCCGCTCGTGTTT
>JACMKW010000324.1 GCA_014379885.1 Rhizobacter sp. | reverse complement strand
CGCATGGTTGCCCGCCGAAACGGCCAGCACACCCCGCGCGCGCTCTTCATCCGTCAGCTGCGCGATCTTGTTGAGGGCACCCCGCTCCTTGAACGACGAGGTGAACTGCAGGTTCTCGAACTTGAGGAACACCTCGCAGCCGACGATCTCGCCCAAGGTGCGCGAAAGCAGGCAAGGTGTTTCGAGCACATGCCCTTGCAGCCGTTGTGCAGCCGCGCGGATGTCATCGAGCGTGAGGGGGGTGTCCATGCAGCCGATTGTGGCCTCGGCACGAAACCTTTTGCTGCTGCGCAAGTCGACTCCCGGCATGCACCTTCATTCCAACACCCCACTGCTCGCGCTGCTCACGGCCATCCCGATGCTGGCCTCGGCCCAGGTCACCACCAAGCCTGATGGCGAGTTCCGCTCCTTGTGGGGCCTGGCGTCCAGCGTCAGCGGTGGCAACACACGTGCCACCACCGTCACGCTGACCGGCGAAGCCGTGCGCCAGACCGACCACAGCAAATGGGGCATGGCCGGCCGCGCCTTCTATTCACGCGGCGAAGCCGGCACCACGGCCGCCAACCTGGCGCTGGGCACGCAATACGACCAGGACCTGATCAACAACGACTATTTCGGCGTCAGCAAGATCGACTATCTGCGCGACCGCCCTTCCAACATCAACACCCGCGTCTCGGCCTACGGTGGCGTCGGCCGCCACCTGGTCCGCAACGACACCAACATTTGGGACGTCTTCACCGGCCTGGGCTACGCGGAAGACCGCTATGTGGCGCCCGCCGACGTGGCCGGCGAACTGCGCACGCGATACGGCCGGACCGAGGGTGTGCTGAGCGAAAGCTCCAACCACAAGCTCACCCCCAACACCACGTTGCGCCAGAAGTTCGAGTGGTACCCCAACCTGCGCACGCGCGGTGAATACCGCACCGTCTTCGACGCGGGCTTGTCGGTGGCGATGACCGAGCGCATGCTGCTCACGACCGGGCTGCTGCATCGCTACACCAGTGACCCCGGCACCCGGCTGAAGCGCTACGACGTCCTCTTTCTGACCGGCGTATCGCTGCGCTTCGATTGATCAAGCAACGCCCGAGGATCCGGCTTTGCCGGTCCTCAGGGTGGCGCCCCCTGGGGGCAGGAGCGGAGCGACTGGGGGGCTAACCAACCAAACAAACCTTGAGCATGTTGGTGCCGCCGGGGTAGCCCATCGGCTCGCCGCAAGTGATGGCATAGGTGTCACCCGGCTTGAGCACACCCTTGCTCACCAGCATGGCTTCGGCATGCTTGAGCGCTTCGTCGCGGTCGCTGAAGTTGGGCATCAGCAAGGGCTGCACGTTGCGGTACAGCGTCATGCGGCGCTGGCTGTTGATCTGTGAGGTCAGGGCGAAGATGGGCACGTGGATGCGATGGCGGCTCATCCACAGCGCGGTCGAGCCTGACTCGGTCAACGCGAGGATCGCCTTGCAGCCCAGGTGGTAAGCCGTGAACAGCGCGCCCATGGCGATCGACTGATCGATGCGCCCGAACTTCTTGTTGGTGAAGGTGGCGTCGAGCGCAATCTCTTCAGCGGCTTCGGCCTCGATGCAGATGCTGGCCATCATTTCCACCGTTTCCACCGGGTACTTGCCGGCGGCGGTTTCGGCGCTCAGCATCACGGCGTCGGTGCCGTCGAGCACGGCGTTGGCCACGTCGCTCACCTCGGCGCGCGTGGGCACCGGGTTGACGATCATCGACTCCATCATCTGGGTGGCGGTGATGACCACACGGTCCATCTCGCGT
>JACMKW010000323.1 GCA_014379885.1 Rhizobacter sp. | reverse complement strand
TGTCTGCACCCGGCCCACGGTGGTGAGGAAAAAACCGCCGTCGCGCGAGTTGAAGGCCGTCATGGCCCGCGTGCCGTTGATGCCCACCAGCCAGTCGGCTACCGAGCGGCAACGTGCGGCGTCGGCCAGCGGCAGCATCTGCTTGTCGGTGCGCAGGTGCTCGAAGCCATCGCGAATGGCCGCGGGCGTCATGCTCTGCAGCCACAGGCGCTTCACCGGGTGCTTGCTCTTGCTGTGTTGCTGGATCAGCCGAAAGATCAGCTCGCCCTCGCGCCCCGCGTCACAGGCGTTGATGAGTTCGCTCACGTCCTTGCGCTTCACGAGCTTCACGATGGCGCTCAAGCGGCCCTTGCTCTTGTCGATCGGGTTCAGGTCGAAGTGCGGCGGAATCACGGGCAGGTTGGCAAAACTCCACTTGCCGCGCTTCACGTCGAACTCTTCCGGCGCCTTGATCTCCAGCAAATGGCCCACGGCCGAGGTGACGAGGTAATGCTCGCCTTCGAAGTACTCGTCGTGCTTCTCGAACTTGCCCGCGGTGGGCGTGAGGGCGCGCACGATGTCCTGTGCGACCGACGGCTTCTCCGCAATGATCAACGCTTTGCTCATGGCTCTTTCTGTGTTCCGGGCGCCGAAGGTCGGCGCTCTCTCTACAATCCGGGCTTCTCGCGCGTATACGCGTGCACGCACACGCAGGCACACGCGCACCCATGAATTCAATGTACCCAAAGAAACCGATGACGCAAGCCCAAGGCGCCAAGACCAACGCCAAGACCCGCCCTTCGACCCTTCCCGCCACCCCTCCCGCCGCCAAAGCCGGCGGGCGCCGCATCCAGGTGCGCCGCAGCGGCGTGCATGGCAAAGGGGTGTTTGCCGTGGCCCCCATCGCCAAGGGCGAGATCATCATCGAATACAAGGGCGAGGTCATTTCCTGGCCTGAAGCCCTGCGCCGCCACCCGCACGACCCGAAAGACCCGAACCATACCTTCTACTTCGAACTCGAAACCGGTGACGCCATCGACGCCAAGGTCGGTGGCAACGCCGCACGCTGGATCAACCACGCCTGCAAGCCCAATTGCGAAGCCGATGAAATCAATGGCCGTGTTTTCATCAAGGCCTTGCGCTCGCTCAAACCGGGCGAGGAACTGTTCTACGACTACGGTCTGAGTATCGACGCACCCTACACCGCCAAGCTGAAGAAAGAATACGAGTGCAGATGCGGCGCCAAGAACTGCCGCGGCACCATGCTGTCTCCCAAGCGTTGACTCCGTCGATTCCCCAAGACCTAGCCCGCCGACACCGATGAACGAACCGTTGCAATGGGGTGCCGAGTCACTGTGGCAACAGCTGGAGCCGCTGCTGCCGGGCCTGAGCGTCGAGGTGGTAGCGCGCAGTGCCTCCACCAACACGGCCTTGCTGGAGCGCGCCCGCGTGCGCGTGGAGCCGGCCACCGACGAGTTGGTGCAGGTGCGCAAGAGCGTGGAGAGCGCCGCCTTCGGGCGCCGTGCAGCCGACGTGCAGCCCTGCCTGCTGGTGGCCGAGCACCAGACCGGC
>JACMKW010000322.1 GCA_014379885.1 Rhizobacter sp. | reverse complement strand
TGGGCAGCCCGCAAGACGTCTGGGCCCGCATCGGTGCGCACGATGGCACAGTGCTGCTGGAAAGCAGTAAGGCCATGCCGGGTTTGTCGGGCTGGTCTTGGGTGGGCGGAGCCGCACTGGCCACGCTGGAAACGCGTGATGCAACGACCACCCTGCGTGAAGCCGGCACGGGCCGTGTGCTCGATACGTGGGCCGACCCTTTCGATGCGATCCAGGCCGTGTTGTCGCGCATTGCCATGGCCCGCAGCGAGCGGCCTGACGGCTTGGCTTTTGCCGGCGGCCTGATCGGCTTTCTGGGTTACGACCTGGCGCGTTTTGTCGAACGCCTGCCGGTGCTGGCGGCCGACGACCCACCCTTGCCCACGTTGCGCCTGCACCTGTGCGACCACGTGCTGGCCTTCGACCATGCGCACACGCAGTGGTACTTCTGCACCTTGCCCTGCGCGCTGGTCGACGCGCATGAACGTGCGCAGGTGTGGGCGGCCACGCTGGCACTCGCGCAGCAGCCCGTGTCGGCGGGCGCGGTTTTTCGCGCCGGGCCGATGGTCTCGCGCACACCGGCTGCCACCTACCTCAGGCAAGTGCGAGAGGTGCTGGGCTTCATCGCCGCCGGCGACATCTTCCAGGCCAACCTGTCGCACCGGCTCGAAGGGCCGTTCGAGGGCGACGCCTTCGCGCTGTACCGCGCGCTGACGGCGCACAACCCGGCGCCGTTTGCGGCCTACATGCCCGGTGACGGGTTTGCCATCGCGAGCGTGTCGCCCGAGCGTTTTCTGAAGCTGGAAGCGGGTGAGGTCACGGCCCGCCCAATCAAGGGCACGCTGCCGCGCGACGCTGACCCGCTGCGCGATGCGCAACAACGCGCTGCGCTGCAAGCCAGCGTCAAAGACCGCGCCGAGAACCTGATGATCGTCGACCTGATGCGCAATGACCTGGGCCGTGTGGCGCAGGTGGGCAGCGTGCGGGTCGATGCACTCTTCGAACCGGAGGCCCACCCCAGCGTGTGGCAACTCGTGTCGACCGTGCGTGCGCGTTTGCGCGCCGGTGCCACGGTGGCCGACCTGCTGCGCGCCTGCTGGCCCCCCGGCTCGATGACCGGTGCGCCCAAGGTACGGGCGATGGAGATCATCGAATCAATGGAGCCGGTGCGGCGCGGGCCGTATGCCGGCGCGATCGGTTATTTCGATGCGGCGGGCGACATGGATTTGTCGGTGGTGATTCGCACGGCGGTCGTCCACGGCGACCGGGTGATGGTGCAACTGGGTGGCGCGGTGGTGGCCGACTCCGACCCTCAGCAAGAACTGGCCGAGACCGAAGCCAAGGGCCGCTTGCTCTTGCAAGCAATGCAAGGCTGACATGGTGCCCCCAAACTCGCTTCGCTCGCGGCCCCCCAAGGGGGCGCAGGCCTCCCTTGGGGCGGCCCGGCGGGAGTCCTGACTTGGCCACCCTCACCACCGCCCACAGCCGCCGCCTGCGCGAGATCTGGCGCTCGGCCGGCTGGCCTTGTCAGGATTTGCTGGAAGTGGAACTGCTGGCCGCCGGCCTGCTGGAGCGAGTGCGCCAGGCGTCAGGCCACGAAACGCTGCGGGTTACGGATGCCGGCGTGGTGCACCTGGCCGACACCTTGCAGCGCAACCGTGCGCGCCGTGTCACCCACGAAGACCTGGTCGAACGGGTGGCGCGAGAGATGACACGCGCCGGCCGCATCGCCTGGCGGGGCCTCAACCTGCGCGCCAAGGTGGCCGAAGCGGGTGAGAGTAGATGGGCGATGGCCATGCCCGACGTGTTCTCGATTCGGCACACCACGGTCGAGGCCTACCTCGAACCCATCGTGCACGAGATCAAGGTGCACCGCAGCGACCTGCTCTCTGACCTGCGGCGCGAGGCCAAACGTGCGGCCTACCTGCAGCTGAGCAGTGAGTGCTGGTATGTGATTGCGCAAGGCATTGCGCAACCGGAGGAGATACCGCCCGAGTTCGGCGTGATGGCCGCGCACGATGCGCAGCTCGAGGTGCTGCGGCCGGCGCCCAAGCGTGCGATGCAGATGTCGCTGCCGCTGTGGATGGCGCTCGCCCGTGCCACGCCGGTGGAAGGCTGGCGCAGCGAAGAGGTGCAGGCTTGGTTGGGCGACACGGGCGTTGGCCCCGAGCGATCTTGACCGACGCAGAGCAGCGCGCATTGGCCGCCGCTCAGGGCGTGCTGCAGGCACCGTTGGCCGCTTTGCCGGGCTGTTTGTTGCCGTCGAGCTTGTAGCTGAAGCCTCTGAAGGTGCCCTGCGCCAACAGCGAACCGTCCAGGCTCAACAGCGTGGGTTTGTGCGCCCTCGGGGTGAGCAGCAGCGCCCACGTTTCTTCGCGCAGACGAAGGCTGCCTTCGCCCTCGATGTGTGTTTGTGCGGTGTCGAGCACGAGCTTTCGTGTGGTGCCGGTGCCGTTGAGAAAGGTGATGTTGAGCGCCCCGCAGCGCAGGGGCACGGGCTTGTCACCGGTGAAGAACGAGCGCATCAGCTTGCCGGCATTCAAGCCCAGCTTCGCGTCCAGGCGCATGCTCAGGTTGCCGCCTTCTGTGGTGAGGCCGAGCTGGCCGGTCGCGCTGCCCAGCCAGGCCGCCACCGAGCGGCCTTGGCCCTTGAGCTTCAACTGGCCGTTGAGTGGCCCTTCGACGCCTGCGGGGGCCGGCATGTCGTGCCACAGCTGCTCCAGTCGCAGGCCACGTGCACGCATGTCGACGTTCACGCTGGGGGTTTGCGGGCGGTTGTCCAGCGCGAATTGAGCGCTCACTCGGCCGCCCGCCAACCCGCTGTCTTGCAGCGCAACTTGCAGCACGCCGTGGTGGAGCGTGGCGCGGGCGCGCAGGCCTTTCAGCGTGGGCACGGGCGGGGCTTGCAGCGTTTTGGCAGTCAGCTCAACCGTCGCGTCAACCTCGTTCAGTGGTGCCAGGTTCAACGCCGTTTGGGGCAGCAGTCGCTGGCTTGGGGGTGTGGATGCTGGAGCCGAGTTCGAGGCCAGCGACAGCAGGTCGAGCAGCACGATGCGCTCGCTGTTCAGCGTGGCGTTCACTGCGGCGCGTTCGTCCTTTTTGTCGTAGCGCACCTCGCCAGCCAGGTCGGAGCTGCCCAGGCGCGCCTTCAGCGCCCGCACGGTGAAAGCGTCGCCTTGCCGGGTCACCCGGGCCTCAGCCTGGTAGGGCTTGCTGTTGGGCCAGGGCTGCGTGGGAAAGAAGGGTTTCAACTGGCCGAGGCTGGGCCCGCTCAGTTGCAGCTGCGCGTCGAGCCCGCCCAGTTTCATCAGGTCGGCCACACGGCCGTCGACCTGCAGCACCGTCTGGGCACTGCGGGCCTGGCCGCGCAGCGCAAAGAAGTTGCCCGTGCGTTGCAGGCTCAGCACCGGCCCGGCCAGCGCTTCGCCGGCAAAGGGAGCGTCGTGGTAACGGCCGCTGAAGGTGATGCGCTGAGTGAGCTCCCCTTCAGACTGCGGCAGCGGGCTGCTGGCAGCCTCCATCGTGAGGCCCACACCCTGGTGCACCACGTGGATCTGGCTGCGCAGGGTTTGCAGCGACAGCACCCGCATGCGTGCCGGGCCGCGGTCGTCGGGGCGGGTGAGGCGCCAGTTGCGCAGGCCATCGGCTTGGCGTTCGAGGGAGATGTCGGCGTCGACCAGCTCCATTTGAGTGATC
>JACMKW010000321.1 GCA_014379885.1 Rhizobacter sp. | reverse complement strand
GCCCCGTCGTCTTTACCCCTGGATCAAGCCATGACCACGCTCGGAACCCCGTTGTCTCCCTCGGCCACCAAGGTCATGCTGCTGGGCAGCGGCGAGCTGGGCAAGGAGGTGCTGATTGCTCTGCATCGCCTGGGTGTGGAAACCATTGCGGTGGATCGCTACGACAACGCCCCCGGCCAGCAGGTGGCCCACCACGCCCGCACCATCACCATGAGCGACCCAAAGGCGCTCAAGGCCTTGATCGAAGCGGAGCGCCCGCACTTGGTGGTGCCCGAGATCGAAGCGATTGCCACGCCCATGCTCGAAGAGCTGGAAGCCGCCGGCACGGTGCGTGTGATCCCCACCGCCCGCGCGGCACGGCTCACGATGGACCGCGAAGGCATCCGCCGCCTGGCTGCTGAGACATTGAAGTTGCCGACCAGCCCTTATGTCTTCTGCGATTCGCAGGCCGAGCTGCAGGCGGCGATCGATGGATCTGGTGGCAAGAAGGGCATCGGCTACCCCTGCATCGTCAAGCCAGTCATGAGCAGCTCAGGCAAGGGCCAAAGCAAGATCGACGGCCCATCTGACGTGAAAACTGCATGGGACTACGCCATGGCCGGTGGCCGCGTGAGCCACGGCCGCGTGATCGTTGAAGGCTTCATCGATTTCGACTACGAGATCACCCAGCTCACCGTGCGAGCGGTCGGTGCGAGCGGCCAGATCGAGACCCATTTCTGCGAACCCATCGGCCACATCCAGGTCAGCGGCGACTATGTGGAAAGCTGGCAGCCGCACCGCATGCAGCCCGCGGCCTTGCAGCGCTCGCGCGACATCGCCAAAGCGGTGACCGACAACCTCGGTGGCCAGGGCTTGTTTGGCGTGGAGCTCTTCGTCAAGGGCGACGAGGTCTGGTTCAGCGAGGTCAGCCCGCGCCCGCACGACACCGGCATGGTCACGCTCATCACCCAGTGGCAAAACGAGTTCGAGCTGCATGCCCGCGCCATCCTCGGGCTGCCGGTCAGCACCGCGCTCAAGAGCCCAGGTGCCAGCGCGGTGATCTACGGCGGTGTCGACGCAAAAGGCATTGCCTTCGACGGCGTGGATGAAGCCCTGCGTGTGCCCAATACCGAACTGCGGCTGTTCGGCAAGCCCGAGAGCTTCGTCAAGCGCCGCATGGGCGTGGCGCTGGCGTTTGATGCTGACGTGGAAGTGGCTCGCCGCAATGCCAAGGCAAGCGCTGCCAAGGTCAAACCGCGGGTCGCCTGAGCCCGCGGCGCTTGCAGCCGAACTTGTGGCAACAGTTTGTGGCGCGCCGCGTGCACTTTCTCACGGGGCTGCCGCAGTAGGCGCACACAAGCGCCCGGATGCTCAGTACGCTCTGATGCTTGTGCAGCCGGCGCCAGCCTGTGCCGGCGCGCAACGCTCGCGAGAGGCTCACGATGGACTTGAATTCGATTGCAACGGCACTGATAGCCGCCCTGTTCGGGGGCGTGCTGGGTGGCGCGCTGGCTTGGCGCGTCATCGGTGGCCGGGCCATGGCGCGACACACCCGCCTGGTGGCGGCTGCGCGTGAACAGGTGGCGGCGAGCACGCAAAACCTGCGGGCCGTCAACGCGCGGCTTCAGGCCGACTTGGAAAAAGAACGCACTGCCTCGCAGCAGCGCCAGGCGGTGTTTACGGCGGAGCAGCGTTCATCGGTGACGAGGCTGGAAGGCCAGCTGCGTTTTGCCTATGCCGAGATCGACCGCCTTAACGCTGCCTCGCGCGGTTCGTCCGGCGCCGTGGGCGACGGCGTGACCGACGCCCATGGTTTTGCGCTGACCCGCCCGTTCGAGCGCTGATCCGCCGGCCGCAACAGCCGCCAGTAACCATTCGACGTTCTACGGCTGGCGCCTGGGGCTTGCGTGCCTGCGGCGTGTCACCGAGACTTGGTGGATGAACCAAACGACGAGACAGGCGGCGAAAGAGACGTCGCCAGAGACGTTGCCAGAGATGGCGGCGGAACCGACGACAAGTCGGCATGACGTGGTCATCATGGGGGGCGGCTTGGCCGGCCTCACACTCGCGCTTCAGCTGAAGGGGCGTTTTGCCGACATCGACGTTCTCGTCATCGAGAGGCGCTCGCACCCGGTGCCGATTGCGGCGCACAAGGTCGGCGAGTCGTCCGTCGAGATCGGGGGGCACTACTTCAGCAAGGTACTGGGCCTGTCGGAGCACATGGCCGAGAAGCAGCTGCGCAAATTCGGCTTCAGGTTCTTCTTCTCCGAGGGTCGGCGCGACATCGACCAAGTGACAGAAATCGGCGCGAGCCGTTTTCTGTCGGTGCCGAGCTACCAGATCGATCGCGGCATCTTCGAGAATTTCCTGGCGCAAGAAGCGCAACGCCGCGGCGTGAAGTTCATCGACAACGCCATGGTCCGGCAGATCGAGCTGAATGAAGGCGGCGCTGAGCATCGCATCGTCTGCAGCCGGGCCGGTGTCGAGCAATCCATTGGCGCGCCCTGGCTCGTTGATGCCTGCGGCCGTGCCGGCATGCTCAAGCGCAAGTTGGGCTTGGCACAAGACAACGCGCACAAAGCCCACGCCGTGTGGTTTCGAATCAAGGACCGCATCACCATCGACGAGTGGAGCGACAACCTCGCATGGCGCGAGCGCTGCGACCCGCAGGCGCGCTGGCTGTCTACCAACCACCTGGTCGGCACCGGCTACTGGGCCTGGCTGATTCCGCTGGCGTCGGGCTCGCACTCAGTTGGCATCGTGGCCGACCCGCGGGAGCACCCGCTGGAGACCATGAACACCTTCGACAAGGCGATGGACTGGTTCAAGACATACCAGCCGCGCCTGTTCGACGAACTCGATGGCAAGCGCCACCTGCTGCAGGACTTTGCTTTCTTCAAGCGCTTCTCATATGGCTGCAAGCAGGTGTTCTCGGCCGATCGGTGGGCCTTGACCGGCGAGGCAGGCCTGTTTCTTGACCCGTTCTATTCGCCAGGCAGCGACTTCATCGCCATCGGCAACACCTACATCACCGAGCTGATCGCGCTCGATCGTGCAGGCAAGTCCTTGCGCGCGCACGCCAATGTGTACGACCAGCTGTTCCACTCGTTCTACGACAGCACGCTAGCGCTCTACACCGACCAGTACCCCCTGTTCGGCGACCCCGAAGTGCTGCCCGTCAAGGTCATCTGGGACTACGCGTTCTATTGGGGTGTGCTGGCGCAGTTCTTCTTTCATGGGCGGCTTGCCGACTTGGGCGCACTCTCGCAACTGAGCGAAGAGCTGACCCTGTGCCAGCGGCTCAACGTGGCGGTGCAGAACTATTTGCGCAGCTGGTCCGCGTGCAGCGAGAAGCGCAACCCGGCCGTGATGCTCGACCAGGCGGCGCTGCCGTGGTTTGCCGAACTCAATCACAGTCTCAACGACGAACTCGACGACGACGCCTTCCGCAAGCGCATCCGCCGGTCCACCGATCAGCTGTGCGCCTTGGCGCGAGAGATTGTCACGACTGCAAGCGCCGATCACCCGGGGCTGGACAGCAGCGCCTTGCGCGAATTCGTCGAACGCACTCCCGGCGATGAACGCTCGATCCCTGTGGGTTCGATGCTCTTCGCACCGGCCGAATCAGCGGTCGCCTGAGTGCGCAATATGACTCGGTTGGCGCGTTGCCAGCCCTCATTTGCCTGGGAAGTCGTTTGTTAAACTGACGGCCCATCGCCACCGGCTGGCGAAGACATTACATCGGTCCCCTGCACGCATGACTTCTACTCAAACCGATCTTCAACGCGAAGTTGCTGGGCTTCTCGTCGAAGCGCTCAATCTCGATGTCACCCCCGAGAGCATCGATCCCCAGGCCCCTCTGTACGGTGATGGGCTGGGCCTCGACTCGATCGACATCCTCGAGGTGGCGCTGGTGGTCTCGCAACGCTACGGGTTCCAGCTGCGCTCGGACGACGAAGACAACGTGCGCATCTTCACATCCTTGGCCAGCCTCACCGAACACATCGCCACCCACCGCGTGGGCTGAAGCCGCTCATGCAAGCTCGTACTGCCGTCCGCATCGGTGCGTTGGCCCTGGCGGCCATTGCCTATGTGGCGGCTTCACACTGGTTGATGACGCAGACCCAGGCGTCTTCATGGAATGTCGTCATCGTGCTGATGCCCATGCTGCTCGCCCTCGGTGTGGGCAGCTGGCGCTCCGGGCAGCGGCTCATGGGTGGCATCGCTTTCTTGGTGCTTCTGGTGCTGTGTGTGCAGGCCGGGCTGGGCGTGAAGGTGCCGGCGCATGTGCTGTACCTTGGCCAGCACGTCGGTTTCAATCTTTTTCTCGCTGTCTTCTTCGGCAGCACGCTGCGCGCCGGCCACACCGCCTTGATCACCACGCTGGCAACGCGTGTGCACGGCGGCCACCTGGTGCCGGCGATGTCCGTCTACACACGCAACGTGACCCGCGCCTGGGCGATCTTCTTCGTCGTGACGGTGCTCATCTCGCTCGCGCTGTTCTTCACGGCGAGCTTCGAGGCCTGGGCCATCTTCGCCAACTGGGTGTCGCCGATCTCGGTGGTGTTGATGTTCGGCGGCGAGCACCTTCTGCGTTATCGCCTGCACCCCGAATTCGAACGATCGACCGTGGCCCAAGCGATTCGCGCCTACATGCAGGGCAGCAAGACGCCGGCACAGTCCGATTCGGCCTCATGAGTGCGGCGCCCCTCATCTGGGCCGACGACCTCGATGCTCCCTTTGCCTGGCGATCCGGCCGAGCCATTTCGCGACATCAATACCTCGCCGATGTGCGCCAGCTCGCGGCCCTGTTGCCGCAGGCCGGCGCCATGCTCAACCTGACAGGCGACCGCTACCGTTTTGCCGTCGGCCTCGGTGCGGCAATGTTGCGCGGCCAGAGCAGCCTGCTGCCCCCGAACCACACGCCAGACATGATCGAGCGGCTGCGCAGCTCGTTCCCGATGGCCTATGCACTGGTCGACCACCCGTCGGTCGATGCCGCGTTGCCCACGGTGCGGTACCCACCCGAATCGGTGTTTCCGCCTGCCGATACCGAGGTGCCAATGATCGATGACCACACGCTGGCGGTCCAGGTGCTGACTTCGGGTTCTACCGGCGCGCCAGTGCCGCACGCCAAACATTGGGGCTTTCTGACCCTGGGCGCCCAGGCCGAGGCGCGGCGCCTGGCCCAGCACATGGGGCTCGACAGCTTGGCCGGCGTCACCTTGCTTGCCACGGTCCCGGCGCAGCACATGTACGGCTTCGAGTCGACCGTGCTGCTCGCGCTGCTGGGCGGCGCAGCCATCGAGACCGGGCGGCCTTTCTACCCGGCCGACATTGCCGCGGCGCTGGCCGGTGCACCGCGCCCGCGTATGTTGGTCACGACGCCATTCCATCTGAAGTCGTTGCTGGATTCGGGTGTCGACTTGCCGGCCATCGACCTCACGCTGTGCGCGACTGCCCCACTCTCGCCACAACTCGCAGCGCGCGCCGAGTCGGCGTTGGCGGCGCCGTTGGTCGAGATCTACGGTTGCACCGAAACCGGCCAGGTGGCGACACGCCGCACGGTCAAGGGCGCCGAGTGGCAGACCTTCGATGGCGTGCGCATCACCGGCGACGGTGACGCGGCGGTGGCGCAAGGGGGTCATGTGCCGCAGGCCACGACGCTGGCCGACGTGCTTGATGTGGTCAGCCCGACCAGCTTCCGGCTGCTCGGCCGCTCCAACGACCTGATCAACATCGCGGGCAAGCGCAGCTCGCTCGGCCACCTGAACTATCACCTCAACACCATCGAGGGTGTGCACGATGGTGCCTACTGGCTCCCACCCGACGACGACACCGATGGCGTGGTCCGCCTGATCGCCTTCGTCGTGGCGCCCGAGCTCACGCCACGCGAACTCAGCAAACGCATCATCAGCGGCATGCGCCAGCGGGTTGACGCGGCCTTTGTGCCTCGCCGTGTGGTGCAGGTACCCGAGCTGCCGCGAGCGCAGGGCACCGGCAAGCTGCCGGCTGCTGCGTTCAGTGCCTGGGCGCAGCGCACGCTCGCCGCGGCCCACCGCTCCGAAGACCCGACGTGATGGAGCCGTTTCGTGTGGTCAGCACCGAGCTGAACATCGCCTTTGATCACCCGGCGTTTGCCGGGCATTTCCCGGGGCAGCCCTTGCTGCCGGGCGTGTCCCTGCTGGCCGAAGTGCTGGAGGCTGTGATGCGTGACCCACAGCTCGCAGCCACCGTGGGCCCGTCGCCGCGCGTGGGCGCTGTCAAGTTTCTCGCGCCGGTGCGGCCGGGGGCGACGCTGTCGGTGCACTTCAGCTCAAGCGCCGGCGGCGTGCGCTTTGAAGTACGCGAGGCCGACCGCCTGTCGGCCTCAGGGCATTTCGAGGCAGCTCCGTGAGCGCGCCAGCCGCGACCGACTGGGCCACGCAGAAGGAGCGCAGCAACCTCTGGGCGCTGCGGCTGATGCGACGGATCGCCATCAGTGCCGGGCGGCCTGTGGCGCGCTGTGTGCTGCACCCCATCAGCCTCTACTATTTGCTGGCGCACGGCAAGGCGCGCAGGGCCTCGTTGAGCTACCTGAGCCGCGCGCTCGGTCGCCCGGCGGGGCTGCGTGATGCGTACCGCCACATCCACCGCTTCGCCGGGACCGTGCTCGACCGCATCTACTTTCTGCAGGAGCGGTTTGACCAGTTCGACGTGCAGGTCACTGAAGGCAGGCACATCCGCACGGTGGTCGACCGTGGCGAGGGCGCGATGATGGTGGGTGCGCACCTTGGCAGCTTCGAGGCCTTGCGCGCCGATGCGCAGACGCGAGGTGGGCGCGTCGCCATGGTGATGTACGAGGGCAATGCACGGCTCATCAACGCAACCTTGACCGCCGTCGCGCCCAAGGCGCAAATGCACATCATCGGGCTCGGTCAGGCCAGTGCCATGCTGTCGCTGCGCCGCTGGCTGGAAGAGGGCGGCATTGCCGGCTTGCTGGCCGACCGCACCTTGCCGGGCGGCAACTCGGCACGCACACGCACGTTGTGGCTCGACTTTCTTGGCAAGCCCGCGCCGTTTTCCGATGGGCCTTTCAGGTTGGCGGCCATGCTGAGACAAAGGGTGATTTTCGCGACCGGCCTCTACCATGGCGGCAACCGCTACGAGTTGCGATTCGTCGAGCTGGCCGACTTCCGGCCCGCCACGGTCGCGAGCGCGGCAGACAGCTTGGTAGACCAGCGCGCCGATATCGACCGCCGGGTGCGCGAAGCGGTGCAGCGCTATGTGAACCTGCTCGAGTCTTTGTGCGTTGAGTCACCGTACAACTGGTTCAACTTCTTCGATTTCTGGGCGTCCGATGTCAATCCTTCCGTCGAACCTGCGCGCTGACCTGGGCAACAAGCGTCGTGCGTTGCTGTTGCAGTGCGCGGCCCTGCTGGGCAGCGCTTTCTTGCCAGCCGCGCCGCTGCGGGCGCAAACGGCCTTCGACCTGCCCCAGCTCACGCAACTGCTGTCGCAGGCGAGAAGCGGCGACGCCACATTCAAGGAAAAGCGCACTGTCGACATGTTGGAGCGCACCCTCGAATCCTCGGGCCGCCTGTCGTTTGCAGCGCCCGACACCTTCGTGCGTGAAACGCTCAAGCCGCGGCAGGAAAAGATCGCAGTCGTCGGCAACAGCGTGACCATGAGCATGGGCAGTCGCAGCCGTACGGTGCCGCTTGACTCGGTGCCCGAAGCCGCTGTCATCATGGAAGCCATTCGCGGCACACTCACCGGCAACCGCGCGCTGCTCGAGCGCCATTTCACGGCGGCGGTTTCGGGCAACGCGCAGCGCTGGATGCTCGAGCTGGTGCCGGTCGAGCCGCGCCTTCGCGAGCTGGTGAAGTCGGTGCAACTGGGCGGCCAGCAATCGGTGGTGCGTGAGGTCACGGTCAACATGGCCGATGGCGACCGCTCGGTGATGACGATCGAGCCCATGGCGGCTCCGCCCAAGCCCGCCAGCGCGGCGAGCTGAGATGCCAGACGTTCCGGCGCGCAGGGGCGCGTTCGCAAAGCGCAGCGCGCTTGCCGTGTGGCTGCTGTGCCTGGTGGCCGCAATCGGCATCACCTGGCGCACCACCTACGTCGCCGATCTCTCGGCCTTCCTGCCATCGACGCCGAGCGCAGAACAGGCGGTGCTGCTCGACCAGCTGCGCAGCGGCGTCGCGGCGCGGCTGGTGTTGATCGGCATCGAAGGCGGCACGGGAGAGGCGCGAAGCAAGGCTTCGCTGCAGCTTGCGCAGGCGCTGCGCAAGAGTGGCGCCTTCGAGGCGGTGCACAACGGCGACAACTCGCAATTCGAAGCCACCGGCAAGTTCCTGTTCGAGCACCGCTACCTGCTGAGCCCGGCGGTGAATGCGCAGCGGTTCACCGTCGACGGCCTGCGCGCGGCCATCGACGAATCGACTTCGCTACTGGGCACGCCGGCGGGCGGAGCGATCAAGTCGGTGATCCTGCGCGACCCGACCGGCGAGACGGTACGCATGGCCGAGAGCATGCTGCCGGCACAGGCGCCGCGCAGTGAGGGCGGCGTCTGGGTCTCGCGCAACGCTGGGCGTGCGGTGTTGATCGCCACCACGCTGGCCACCGGGGCCGACCTGGATTCGCAGGAGCGCAGCCTGCAGATCGTGCGCGACAGCTTCGCACCGTCGGCGGCGCAAGGGCTCACGCTGCTGGTGTCGGGTGCGGGCACGTTTGCGGTGACCTCGCGGGCGCAGATCAGGCAGGAGGTCGAGCGCCTTGCCATCGCCGGCGGCGTGGCCATCGTCGGCATCTTGCTGCTGGCCTTCGGCGGCTCGTTGCGCACGCTGGCCAGCGCGCTGCTGCCCGTGGCCTGCGGCGTGTTCGCGGGCATCGCGGCGGTGAGCCTCGCATTCGGCAATGTGCACGGCATCACGCTGGGCTTTGGCACCACGCTGATTGGCGAGGCGGTCGACTACGCGATCTATTACCTGATCCAGGCGCGGGCGAAGCCGGGGGCACCCAAGGGCTCGGGCGCGCAGCATTGGGTCGTCGACAACTGGCCCACGGTGCAGCTCGGGCTGTTGACCTCGGCGGTCGGCTTTGCGGCCTTGCTGTTCTCCGGCTTTCCGGGCTTGGCGCAGCTCGGGTTGTTTTCTGTTGCGGGCCTGGCCGCGGGCGCTGTTGGCGCCGTCGGGCATCAGCACCGGCAGCACGAAGCGCGTGGCCAGCGCCGCGCCCACCAGGCCTGCGACCGAAAATACACCCAGCTGTGCCAGGCCCGGAAAGCCCGAAAACAGCAGCGCTGCAAAACCGCACAACGAAGTCAACAGCCCCAGGCGCACCGTGGGCCAGCCGCTCGCCAGCCACGCGCGCCAGCCACCGGCGCGCGCCTGAATCAGGTAGTAGATGGCGTAGTCGACCGCCTCGCCGATGAGCGTGGTGCCAAAGCCCAGCGTGATGCCGTGCACCGAGCCGAAAGTCAGCGCCACCGCACTGATGCCGGTCAGCACCCCGGTGGCCACCGGCAGCATGGCCACCAGCAGCGCGCGCAGCGATGCAAACACCGCCAGCAGGATGAGCGTGACCGCCACCGTGCCGACCAGCGCCAGCCAGTGCGTTTCGGCCTCGATCTGGGCCCGGCTGTCGACGCCAAACACCGGAGCGCCACTCATTTGCAGCGTCAGGCCGGTGGCTTTCAACGCCGCAAATTCGCTGCGCACGCGGTTGATCGCCAGCGCCTGCGCGTCCAGGTCGGCACCCGCCGCCTTGCTGCCCGCCACCAGCAGCGCACGGCTGCCCTGGCG
>JACMKW010000320.1 GCA_014379885.1 Rhizobacter sp. | reverse complement strand
GGTGTTGATGATCGGCGTGTACGAACTCAAGCACTGCATCTCGATCCCGTACAAAGTGGCCATCAACGAAGCAGTGGAGCTCGCCAAGGGATTCGGCGGCACCGACGGCCACAAGTACGTGAACGGCGTGCTCGACAAGGCAGCCGTGGATTTGCGGCCGGTGGAGGTCGAGGCCTTCCGCGCGTCGCGTCGCTGATCACCGCGCCGTCATGAAGCTCGCCGGCCGGCTCGACCACATCGAGCCCTTCTACGTGATGGAGTGCGCCAAGGCGGCGGCCGAGATTGCGGCCAGCCCCGAATGCGATCCGGCCCGTGGCGGCACGCCGATGATCTTTCTCAACATCGGCGAACCCGACTTCACCGCACCGCCGCTGGTGCAAGAGGCCGCGCTGCGCTGCCTGAGCCAGGGCCGCACGCAGTACACACCGGCCACCGGCCTGCCTGCGCTGCGAGAGCGCCTGAGCCAGTGGTATGCCGAGCGTTTTGGTGTGGACGTGCCGGCGCGGCGCATCGTCATCACCGCGGGTGCGTCAGCCGCCTTGCAGCTGGCTTGCCTGGCGCTGGTAGACCGTAGCGACGAAGTGCTGATGCCCGACCCCAGCTACGCCTGCAACCGCCATTTCGTGGCCGCGGCCGATGGTGTACCGGTGCTGTTGCCGTCACCGCCGGAGCACCGCTTCCAGCTCGATGCGGCGGGTGTCGAAGCCGCCTGGACACCCCGCACCCGTGGCGTGCTGCTGGCCTCGCCCTCCAACCCCACCGGCACCTCGATCGCTCATGACGAGATGGCGCGCATCGCCCAGGCCGTGCGCAGCCGGGGTGGCTTCACGATGGTCGATGAGATTTACCTCGGCCTGAGCTTCGACGAGGCTTTCGGCCACAGCGCCCTTGCCCATGGCGACGACATCATCTCGATCAACAGTTTCTCCAAGTACTTCAGCATGACTGGCTGGCGCCTCGGTTGGCTCGTACTGCCCGACGAACTGGTGGCTCCGGTAGAAAAGCTCGCGCAAAACCTCTACATCTGCGCTTCGGCCGTGGCCCAGCATGCGGCGCTGGCCTGTTTCGAGGCCGAATCCATCACCGAATACGAACGCCGCCGCCACGAGTTCAAGGCCCGTCGCGACTACCTGGTGCCCGAACTCAATGCCCTGGGTCTGCGTGTGCCCGTCATGCCCGACGGTGCTTTTTACGCGTGGGCCGACTGCTCTGCGCATGCCAGCAGCAGCTGGGATTTTGCTTTCGACCTGATGCGCCGCGCCCATGTGGCCATCACCCCGGGGCGCGACTTCGGGCCGCATGCGGGCGAGCGCTATGTGCGCTTTTCCTATGCCAGCAGCATGGGCAGCCTGCAGGAGGCCGTGGCGAGGCTGCAAACTGCACTCGCGAGGTGAGTGAGAAACCTCACATCCTCTTTCGTGTCTTGGTGTTACTAATGCGCGAACGCGGTGCTATTTGGTGCAATGACGCACCTTGCTTGGACTAAGCTCACGTGATGGTGGTTGCTCACTGCCCCGCTGAATGACGAATACAAGTTCTTCCATGTCCGGCCTAGCTTCTGAACCGACCGCCCCCGGCCCCCTCAGCCTGCCTGCTGGGGGCGACTCGGCGCCGTGGAACGACACGGAAGAGATGGGCCTGCCCGAGCAGCCCGCAGCGGCATTCAACGCCAATCCGCCCAACAAGGGCGCCGACCAACTGCCCACCATCGGCCACATCGGCCGTTATGCGCTTAAGTACCAGATCGGCGAAGGCGGCCTGGGCCGTGTGTTTGCCGCGCACGACCCGCTGTTGTCGCGCCTGATCGCCATCAAGACCCTGAACCTCGAGATCGCCGCCGAAGAGCGCGAAGCGTTCAACGCCTTGTTCCTGAACGAAGCACGTGCTGCAGGGGGCCTGAGCCACCCGCACATCGTGACGGTGTTCGACGCCGGCATCAGCGACAACCGCGTCTACATCGCGATGGAGCTGCTCAAGGGCCGCGACCTGCGCCAGCTGCGCCTCGAAGGCTGGACACCCACGCCCACCCAGGCCGCGCTGGTGGTGCGGCGGGTGGCCGATGCGCTCGCCTACGCCCACTCCAAGGGCGTGGTTCACCG
>JACMKW010000319.1 GCA_014379885.1 Rhizobacter sp. | reverse complement strand
AGGCATCACCAGCAACGAACGCTATGTGGAGCGGCAAGAAAAGGTGGCCCTGGTGGGCGCGCAGGCGGGCCTGGGGCGAGCCGAGGCCACCCGCGCGGCGCTGATTCCGATCCGCAAGTCGCCCGCCTGGTGGGCGCTGACGCAGGACGAGAGGCGTGCCGTCTTCGAGTCGCAGTCGCACCACATTGCCATCGGCATGCGTTACCTCCCCGCGGTGGCCAGGCGGCTGCATCACTGTCGCGATCTCGGCTCGGCCGAGCCATTCGACTTCCTGACCTGGTTCGATTACGCGCCCGAGCACGAGCCGACGTTCGACGAACTGCTCAAGGCCTTGCGTAACTCTCCCGAGTGGGCGTATGTGGACCGTGAGGTCGACATACGGCTGGTGCGCGAACCTGCTTGAGCGTTGTGCACCGCGTTTGAGGATGCGCCGCGATGTCCACCCTTGACCAAAGCCCAGCTTTGCAACGGTTGTCAGCCCTGCGGCCCCGATGGCAGGCCGGGTCCAGCCCAACCCTCAGAATTTGTTGATCTGGCGACCTTCGGGCAGCCGCCGGGCCAGTGGGCCGCTGCTGATGTTTCTTCTGTCGGCAAGCCCACTGCCACATGACACGAATCTCATCTTCAGTGAGGTCGTCGCCTTGCTCAACCAGGCGCATCGGCGATCATCGCGACCATGTGCCTTGCAGCCCTCACCATCGGCCAGAGTGAACGGTTCCGGGTCGTGCTGGCCTCCAACCGCGATAAGTTCTTCGCCCGCGCCAGCCAGCCTCTGGCGTGGTGACGGCCGTAGAACGGTGCGGCCCCCATCCTGAGTGGCAGGGATCTGACGTGACGGGCCGTGGCACCTGGATGGATTGAATGCCGCCGGCCGGCTGGCGTTGCCGGGGGCGACAGCGTGGCCAACGGCACCCGCTGCTAGACGGTTGTCGGGGTAGAAGCGTTGGCGGGCAAGCGCAGCGTCCACGTGCTGGAGCGCACCTACGATGCATCGGGCCGCGAGGCCGGCATGCAAATCGAGCGCTTCGAGTTGCCTCCTCAGAGCTGAGCCTGTCGCCCAGCCAGACGGGCCAGCAATGGCACCCAGGTCGAACGCCGGATCCAGAGCAGGGCCGCACACGCCAGCCAGACGCCGCAGGCCAGCGCGAACAGCTCACCGCCGTCGCTGCTGCCGTCGGTGTTGACGACCGCCACGCCCAGCGGCGTGAAGAGGTGGAAGAAGATCGCGCCGCTGATCACGCCTAGGCCCAACGCGGCACCCAGCACCTGCAAGATGCGTTGGGTCGACAGAGCCGCACCCGCCAGCAGCAGCACAGAAGCGATCAGCTCGAAGCTTCCCACCACCTTGGCCGAGAAGATGCCGCCTGGCGCGAACACGCCGGCAAAGCCCAGCGACGCCGCCCAGGGGTCCAGCTTGCCCTGAAAGATGTACACCGTCTCGGGCGAACCGGCGAACTTGAAGAACAGCGACTGGATGAAGACGAACGCCACGTACATCGTCAACAGCCAGTGACCGTGTTTCTTGAGCCAGTTCATGGCAGTGCCTTTCCGGGCGGTGGACGTGAGCGCGTTCATTTCTTCAACAGTGCCGGAAACTTGGCATCGGCCGATTTGATGAAGCCGACGGGATCCTTCAGCCACTTGGCCTGGATGCCGGCGTCGTAGTTGAGGTAGAGCTTGTCGTCGCGGATGGTGAACTGATCGGGTTCGACCTTCACCAGGTTGTCCTGCACTATGCCGTAGGCGCAGTAGCCGCCGTATTGCGGCGCATATTTTTCGGGGTTGGCCTTGAACAGGTCGAGGTGGGCCTGGGTGCTGAACTTCCATTTCGCCCCCATCCATTCCGTGGCCAGTGCATCCTGACCCTTTACAGGCTTGCCGGCCGTGAAGTAAGCCACCGTGTCATAGCCGTTGATCGCTGTGTCGGTGCGGCCGCCGAAGAGGCTGTTCTTCAGCGTGTTGATCGGCGGTTCTGCAGCCGAGGCGGCCGTGGCGAAGAGCATGCCGGTGACAGCCAGCGCGGAGGCCATGGCAGCGCGGCGGGTCAAGCCGAAAGAGAGAGATTGAGACATGAAAACTCCTTGTTGTCGGGTTGGGCAGCGGCCCGGCGTGTTGCGATCTCGTTCGCCACAGTTCCGGGTGCCTTGCCGAAGTGGGCCGGCACGGGAACCCCATGCCGTTGAAGGTGTTCGGCCAACAGCGCAAAGTGGTGCACGGCGTGGCTGGCCAGAAAAGCCAACTCTCGCCCGACGCTGGAAGCCACGTTGAACTCGAACTCGCCGGTGATGCCGCCCTGGCCGAGCACTTGCATGGGCCGGTCCAGCATGTCGGGCGTCCATTCACCAAGCACCTGGCGCAAGCCCAGCAGCCGGTCTCGCGCCAACGTGGCACTGGTCTCGAGCTGCCGATCACGCGGGCGACCGTCATAGTCGACTACGCCGAGGGTCAGGCCATTGACCAGTGCTTCGTAGTGCTCAACCACATGCCGCAGGTGCGCTCCGACGGGACCGGCAAATGCTGGCGCACTGTGCGGCGCGCCCTGCATTGCGTGTCCGCCCACCACCGACAGCGCTTGATCGAGCACTTGCTGGTTGAAGCCCAGTAGGCGTTCCATCGTGGAATTTCCAAGAGTCTGCATGGCGGCGGTGGCGTGGTGTTGGACAGTGAAGAAGGGCTTCGGATGAGCGTCTGTCGTCGCCATGGCCCATGACTTACGTCTTTTTTCCGGCCGGCGTTCAATATCCTCGGGGCAGGTCAATCCGTAGCCGGGTACTGCGGCGTCAGCAACTTCTCGCGCCGATAGTCACGCAGGAACTGGGCCCAGCGCATTGGCTTGAATCCGCGCGCCCGGTTCGCGTGACCGATCTCGTACAACCAGCGGTACTGGCGCATCAGCGCCAACCAGGCCTGCGGCAAGGTCGTCTGCCGATCCCAGATGTGGGTGCTCTCGGCACCGGCACCGTTGACCTCGACGATCGT